>JAVZMI010000010.1 GCA_038883335.1 Candidatus Bathyarchaeia archaeon | reverse complement strand
AGAGAGCTCAAAAATTTCTTCTGGCAAACCTAGATATGTTACTGCAACACCACATTAGCAGTGACACAATGAATATATAACGTGCACGTGTCACCATTCAATAAGGTGTTTATGATGTCGGTAGCTCAGGAAGTAGCAAACGCACCCTTCGACGAGATGATAAGAGACCTGCTCCTTGCGATGGTATCCGCTCAGAACGAAGCTAACAAATCGTTCATCGCAGGAGTTGAGGAACTGTCAGGCACAGAAGTCGTGATAAGTTATAAGAAAACCACCGACTCCACTACCGAAAACAGGGAAATCAGTGGGAATGCACTAGCCTTCGGCATACTTCCCACACTATTACAGATCCAGAACGGCCTCATAGAGATCAAGATGGCTGTCACCATAACAAGGAATATAACCACAACTGTTGGTGTGAAGGCAAAAGCCAGATTCCTATTCTACTCGGCCTCGGTTGATGCAAAATATCAAAATACATACTCTTACAAGGCTGAGGCCTCAAGCCTCATAAGGATTACAGTTGCACCCGCACCCCCACCACAACCGTTGATGGAGGCCATAAAGAAGGTAGCAGAGTCGGCGCCACCAGTAGATAAACCAGCTGGGACTGGTTAATTCTCTCCCAATTTTTTGATCAACTATGATCCCGTTTGTAAGTTTGAGAGTCTTCCTGGAGGGTATCTTAGTAAACGCGAATACCGCCATGGATAATGTACTAGAGGGCTCCATAGGCAGCCCTATAACATTCGTAGCCCCCAGCATAGAGCTGAAGCTATCATGCTCCTTAGCCTATAAGGATGGCTCGATACACATAGCCCCATCTAATGCTTTTTTATCGAACTACTACAGGCTGGGGGAAGAGGCGGCGTTTAATGTGCGCTTTGTGCTCAAACCAAAGTGAGTTCAATGGAAAGAGAGATAGAAAAACTTAGGAAAGAATTAGCGACACTTAAGGCTGAGAATGCCGACTTAAAGAAAGCCATCGCTGATATGCAGAGGGGCTTCGCGGTAAAGATTGAACCTAACTCTCTCATAAAATCAATACAGCGGGATCTAATCAACGTTGACGAGTTCGCAACGAAGCAGGAGCGTCCCACAACTTATGTAGTCTCGGACTTTAATCTCCAACTCAAGGCTGTTGTATCGAAGGATGGTGAAAGGGTAGCGTTAATATTGCCATCGCGACCTGGCGAGATCGACCCAAACCTGATGAGTACAGTGAACCTAGCTCTAAAGCCAGTTCCTGTAACGCCTCCCACAGTTAGGAAGCCTCACCCTGCTGAGAGTGTAGAGGTCATAGAGGGAATAGGGCCTGAGATAGCTAAAAAACTGAGATCTATAGCTGTTAATACGGTGAGCGATCTAGCCCTGTCCTCAGTTGATTCTCTGAAGCGTGCCAGCATCTCTGAGAAGGTGGCTAGAGAGCTGATAGGAATGGCCAAACTTATGGTTAAGAGTGAACTTGCAGGTCTCAGCGGTGTGGATGAGGAGGCGGCAGAACTTCTTGTGCGTGGAGCTAGGATAGACTCGAAGGAAAAGCTTGCAGAAGCAAATCCTGAGGAACTATACGCGAAGCTGAAAGAGACTGTAGATAAACGTGCTGTCAGGCTGCCAAAAGGGTACACGTTCACGGTGGATGACGTGAAGAGGTGGGTAGAGTCTGCAAAGGCTAAAGTTCTATGAGAGGCATGCCATTTATGGCTGCAGAGAGTTTGAACTCCCTGCCCACGTTAGGGGGCAGGTACTCTAGATCAGGTCACCCAAACCTTGAAGAGGAGGATTTCTCGTCTTTCCCTTCTCCACTTTAACGTTTTCATCGAGTTTATATTAGCAGATTGTATGTGGTAGTTGGGTGAAGGGGCCCTGAAAAGCCTCGTAGAGAAGTTCACTCTCTCGACGGCCAAGAGGGTGGAGCTCATTGATATAACCGATATGGTTGAGGGGGTAATTCGCAACTCTGGTGTGAAAAATGGTTTATGTCTGATAGCCGCTCTTCACTCTACGGCTGCAATCATTATCAACGAACATGAGGAAGGTCTCCTCGACGATATAATTCATAAGATCCTAGAGACTTTTCCTGAGGTAGCGCACTACCGCCACGACTTGGTAGACGATAATGCTTATGCTCATCTGGCATCGGTCTTCTTAGGGCCTTCGAAGAGCCTCCTCATAAAAGGGGGGAGGCCTCTCAGAGGCGTATGGCAGAACATATTTCTCTTGGAGTTGGATGGTCCACGGAGGAGAGAGATCGCGGTTGGGGTATTCGGCGATTAGATGGTTGAGTGTACTCAGCTCACGAGACTACCTAAATCGTCGAACCCGAGCTCGCCCCTCAGATATCTTGAGATACGGGCTGGTAAGTCCTCTATGGCAGCTCTGACTTGGCTCCATGTATCTCTATTCCTAAGTGTCACCGTGCCGTCTTCCATAGTCCTATAGTCTACCGTGACAGCTATGGGTACACCAACCTCGTCAGCCCTTGCATACCTCCGCCCTATAGAGCCTGCAACCTCGTAAATTACGTCGAAGCCTGTCTTCTTCAGCTCTCTGTAGAGCTCCTCAGCCTTCTCAGGCAGCCCGTCCTTTGAGGCTAAAGGAAATACAGCCACATTGAAGGGGGCTACAGTTCTCGGCAGTCTGAGGACTACCCGGCCCTCCCTCTCTGTATAGGCGTTCTCGAGGACGGCGTAGAAGATCCTGTCAGAGCCGAAGGACGGTTCGGCTACGTGAGGGATAAATCGTTTGCCTGTTTCTTCAATTTCAACTTCCTGCAATTGCAAGTGGCTTGGAAGTATCCGGTAGTCTTTCCCATCACCCTTCAGGTCAAAGTACCCCTTCTCTTGGAAGGCTGCCTGAATCTGGGCCGGGGGTGTAAGTTCTAGGAGCCTAGTTATGTATGTCGCCTCTTCTCCAAATGATTTACTTAAGGCCTCCGCGCATGCAATCACGCTCAGCCGTTTAACTCTGCGCGGAGATTCATAGGGTACAAACGCTCTAAGATCTTCACCGCTCCTAACCATATGCATCTTCAAGTCATAATCTGTCCGCCACGCGTGGCCTGAGACCTCAACGAGACCCCACCTAGAGAGCTCAACAACTTGGTCGTAGGTCTGGGCTGAGTAGTGTGCTCTCTCACCGGCGAGCTTCTCCTTGAAGGCTTGACTCTCATTGGGTATGCCGAGTTCAGCGAGGAAACGCTTCGCCAGAACCATGAAGTAGGCGTTCCAGGGAGACCTAATATAACCTCTCTCAAGTGCCTCTTTTACGGTGAGTTCCTCAGGCTGGTTAGCGCCCCTCTTAACGAGCGCTTCATGTAGGAGGCGGAGCCTCTCTGCCTCGACAGCTTTAATTCTTTCGCAGGGCGCTTCAGCGTCGAAGAAGAACTCGAACTCCATTATTGTGAGTTCCCTAAGCCGGATCGGGCCTTGGCGGGGGGATATTTCATTCCT
Source organism: Candidatus Bathyarchaeia archaeon (assembly GCA_038883335.1). NCBI lineage: Archaea > Thermoproteati > Candidatus Bathyarchaeota > Bathyarchaeia (SeqCode) > Bathyarchaeia archaeon. The sequence goes on along the minus strand of JAVZMI010000010.1, from coordinate 43,810 downwards.
GAGGCACCGGCCAACTTGAGCCACGCCAAAGGGAATCTTGTTCTTCGCCAGCTCGTAGAGGCGTTTGAAGTTGACGAATATGCCTTGAGCTGTCTCCGGTCTTCCATAACCGACGCTCTCGCTGTAAGGGCCTATCGTGGTTTTGAATAGTTCATTGAAGGGTTGGGGTTCTTCCAGCTCTCCACCACACTCAGGGCAGTGCACCTGCTTCTCTTTGAGTAGAGTACCGAGCTCTATGAGGCTGAGTCCCTCTCCACAGATATGTGCCTGCTCCTCGAGAAGTTGGTCAGCTCGCCACTTCCGCCCACACCTCAAGCAACGGGAGACGGGATCGGTGAAGTGAGTCGTGTGACCTGATGCCTCGAAGACTACGGCTGGGGTCACCACCGGCGTGTCTATTAGGAGTAAGCCTTCGCCCTTGACGAAGGTCTCTATCCACTTCTCCTCGATCTTCCTCTTCATAAGGGTGCCTAGGGGCCCGTAGTCTATGAAGCCCCCAACGCCCCCATAAAGTTCGTAGGAGGGCCAGAAGAAGCCTCTTCTCTTAGCTAGATCTGTAACCTTATCGAACTTGTCAGCCTTGGACAAAGCCGACCGCCTCCACCTATGCCCTTCTAATGCCCTATACCGCCTAAAAGGGTTCTCCTTTTATTAGGGCTAAAAATGATTTTCTTTAAGCGGCATTTTTGCTCTCTGCTACATGTGTCACCTTCTTCCTTGCAGATAGGGTTCACATAGATGAATAAGCTGAATGTGTGTGCAAATATGGTTTAAAGAGAGGGCTTTCTGTGGGAGGGCGTTAGAGTCTTTCGTAACTCATGTCTTAAGCGGAGGAGTGTCTCTGTTAGGGTGTAGTGGAAGAAGCTCGAGACTTCACGCTACGGGTAAATTCACTCTTTTTGAAGAAGAGCCAGCTCTTTGCTGCACCCTTGAAGCCAGCCTTTATGAGGCAGTATACCCCCCTTAGCCTCACCCCGTTAAGTTCTAAGACTATTTTGTCTGCGCCAAGTTCTAGAGGCTGGTAGTCGCCTTTATCCCAGATCTCAACCTTTCCCGCACCGTAGTAGCCCTCAGGTATCTCGCCTTCAAAATCTGCGTAGTCGAGAGGATGGTCCTCCGTCTCAATCGCCAGCCGCTTTATGCCAACTTGGGTAGGGGGCTCCTTCGGTATCGCCCAACTCTTCAATACACCGCCTACCTCAAGGCGAAGGTCGTAGTGTAGATGGGTTGCCGCATGCTTGTGGATGACGTAGATTGGATCCTTAACCCCTATAGTTTTGCAGTGGTTCTTTACTGGGCACACATCACATCTACCCTTTCTGCAGTATTGTAGGTTTACCCTCACAAGCTTGGGCTCGTAGGTTTCCACATATTTCTCGCTGATGCCTAGCCTTTCAGCTACATCTAGAGCGATGTTGGAAACTTTCGGTCTAGCCTTAGCCCATCTCCCCCTAAGTTCTCTGAGGAAGATGTTGAGTGCAACAGGCCCTAATCCCCTGATTTCTCTGAGCCTCTTCTCCAAATCATCTGAGTCTCTGGCCTGCTCATGCAAAGTTTCCAAGCTTCCACCGTAACCTTTCTTCAGGAAATTAGCCGCCTCTATGAGGTTTGTAGCCGTTGAGAAGTCATACCTCACGTAGCCTCCTGAATCCAAGACCCTAACCAGCCTATCCCATCCGGCATCCAACAACTTTTGAGGAGTTGTCAGATTATTCTCCATGAATTTTTGGAACGTCCTCTTAGCGATCTCGCTGGAGATTCGTTTGGCGAAGAGAACCGAGGCTAGAAACCATTTAAACCTGTCCTCAGGCTTAGCCAGATCTAGGCCGAACTCCTCAGGGTAGGAAGTCACCTTGGAGAGGGCTTCTAAGGCTGGGTTGCCAAGATCTTTAGGCATCAGCCCCCACACCTTTGTTTCACGTACTCTTTAACAATACGCACCGGTCAGCTAAAAATCTCGCCGGGAGATGGGCGCGGTGAGAGAACTTTGAAATTTAGGTTTATTTTTTTTAACTTTCCACCATGAACTATGGTTTAGGTCTGGGTAGCCGCAGTTGTAGGTGTGGTTGCCACTTTCGGCTTCCACACTAAGGCGAGTATCCCGCCTACGATTCCCAGTATAGCGCCTACTAGGAAGCCTCCACCTGTGGCGATACTAATTACCGAGAGCACCAGAATTATTACTCCCCATGCCGTCCTGTGTGAAGGGTTTCTGTATAATATGGCGGCCCCAATTAATATTATGGCGCCGAAGATTATTCCAGTGGCACCAAGCACATATAGGACTGTTGAGGCGGCCGTAAGCCCTGTGGTTGGCGGAAACTCCACCGTGTATCTTGGCATGTATTGGAACATCAGCTCGGCCATATTGAGTCTGGCGAGGAATGAGCCTATGATCCAAAGGGCTACCCCATCTATCAATATGAAGAGCCCAGCTATGAAGGAGAGTACAAACGCTGCGGTCGGTCTTTCATTTTGACTCATATAAGTCGCCTTGTGTCGTAGGATACATTTTTCACAATATAATGTTATCGTAACTCGTAAAAGTCTTGGAGACCCCGCACGATGTTAGCATAGGTAAACCGCCACTAAATATTACTTTCAATTCCCTTTGTTGGGATTTTCGCTATGCATCGTATAACCGTTAAAAAAGGGGTAAACCACTGGCATGTTTGCTTTCAATTCCCTTTGTTGGGATTTTCGCTATGCATCCTCAACGTGTCTCACCCAGGCCGAGTATGGCCATATCAAACACTTTCAATTCCCTTTGTTGGGATTTTCGCTATGCATCCCGACCTCAGACGCGGTTTATCCAGCAAAGATAACCCCAAGATGAGGGCAGCCGCGAAAGAGACACCGATTACCCTATAACCGCAAACCAACATATAAAGATAATCGAAAAACCAAAAAACTACATGCAGTTTAGTGGACCGGCCGGGATTTGAACCCGGGACCTTCGGATCTCTCGGCTAAGAGCCACGCTTGCAAGTCCGACGCGCATACCAGGCTGCGCCACCGGCCCACACCAGAAATAACATTTTAACTTAAACCTTTAAATGTAATATTCACGTGCACCTCTAAGGCGGAAGTTGGTCGATTTGAGGGCCGCCGCCGGGATTTGAACCCGGCCTCCAGGCTCCACAGGCTTACACCCTCTGTATGGAGGTCTGTACGCTGCCAGGCTACGTTACGGCGGCCACACCTGAATACTCGCAAGTTTAGCCGTAAAGGCATACATTGAAGTTTAGTAGATAAAGCTTCCGAGTAGACGTTGAGGTCCTCTAAAATTTTGAGGCTAAGCTTTAAATTGGCTTCCATGAAGAATTAAAAAGAGAACGCCATTATCGGCGGAGAAAATTTAGAAGGAGCTGATACCTTTGGTTGGTAAAGTCAAAAAAACTGGGAAAAAAGTTACGAAACCCGCAAAGAAAACCGCAGCCCGCCCAACAGGTATAGTAAAAACATTAAAAACCGATGTTGAAGATCTCAAATCTAAGGTTGTAAGTTTAGAAGAGAAGATCAAAGCGATCGAGTCCAAAATCAGCCAAACAGCAACTCCCACGACGAGTAGCGCGGAGGAGAAGCCAGCCGGAGCATAACTTCACTTCAAATAGAAACCACCTCAAAGTAAAAACAGGTTCTCCCATCCAATACGTTTAGAATAAGGGTGACATTGAGAAGAACATCAATTAGTGTCGATGCTACTCCACCGCTCAAACCGAGTATTGAACTTACAGGTTATAAGGGCTCAATGAAAGTTTCTTCTGAGGCAACTTCAGCCTGCCACACGTGAGATGGACTTCCATGGCTAGCCAATTTAAGGTTTAAGTATAAGAGTTAAGTGTATGCCGCGAAAAATACTAAGGCTACCGCGATGAGAAGAATGTTAATTTTGCATTGTGAAGATGTTAAGCATAGAGTTAATAGGTTCGTTCACATCGAATATTAGGCTCTTCATTTGAGATCACGCTATACATGAGCGCGAGGTCAATCTCTTGGAAAGTCTGAAGCTCTCAGAGGTTCGCAGTTTTCAAAGCGAACCAGCTATTCTACCTCCTACGGCAACTATATCTAAGATGCTAGGCGTCCTCCGAGACCTCGGCGTCTACGAGGTATTCGTCCCACTCGGCGGTAAGTTAGGGATGGTTACAGCCCGAGACCTCCTCTCCGCCTCTAACCTAGAGGCTAAGATTAGGACACTGGCGAAATATGTGCCGAAGCTCTCGCCCAGAAGTAGCGTCGCTGAGGCGGCTCGTATAATGATGAATTACAGAATCCGCGCCCTTCCAATAGTTGAAGATGGCGAGGTAACCGGCGAAGTTAACTCTCTGTCCATACTCAACGCTCTGAAGAATCTACCCTCGACGACAATTAAGGTGCGCCACATCATGACAGCAAACCCGATCACCGTCGATGAGGGAGACCCCGTATCAAAGGCTAGGAACATCATGGTCAAGCAGAGAATCGACCACCTCCCAACATTAGGTGGGCGCAAGCTAGTGGGCATCATCACCTCAAACCATATAGCTGTAAGTATGCTCCCGCCTGAAGGTGTTGAGAGGGGTGTAAGAGGCTTGGAGGGGCAGAAGAAGTTGAACTTTCCAGTTAGAGATTTGATGGACCGGAAACTTCTGGTCTGCGAACTGGAGGACGACATCCTCACGGTCTTAAGGGATATGCTGGACAAAAAAGGAACATATACATTGGCAACAATGTGGAGGGAAGAGCTCCAAGGAATTATCACGCACAGAGATTACATGAAACTGCTAGTTGAACCTGAGACAGAGGATATACCGATATACATCGTAGGGCTGCCAGACGACCCCTTCGAGGCTGAAGTGGCTAAAGCTAAGTTCAGAAGGGCAGTGAGCCTACTAAAGAGACACTTCCCAGATATCGAGGAGGCTAGAGCAACTATCAAAGACTCAGCCCCAGTGGAGGGCAAGAGGCGTAGAAGGTATGAGGTGGACATGGCTATCAAGACGACGAAAGAATTGCACACATACTCAGAGACTGGATGGGACTTACCTCAAATCTTCGACATACTCACTAACCGAATGAAGAGACTTATGGCACAGAAGCCTACACCTACAAGGTCTTTCCCTCAAAGTGAGGAGTCTACCATCTAAGCCTGCGGTGAGAGTGCCGTGCACCGCACATTTAACACTGAAGGTTGGCTAGTTCACTCTACTAAAGTGCCAAGTAGACTAACGATACCTAACTGGTATTACCAGAAAGTAAACTTGCAAATGTTATCTAGTCTTAACTCGGTCAGACCCTAATTATGGTCGAGTACTATGAAGATCTGCATGGCTTCATCTCCCTTTCTTGACATCCTTGACGAGATAAGATTCGCCGCATTTCACAAATTTGACGGAATAGAGATCTCTATAGAACATCCAAACTCCACACCCGAACACCTAAACAAAAGAATAGAGGACATCTTAGGTCTCCTATCCAGCTACCCCTTAGTAAGACTAGCCCATACACCAATCTTCATCAATATCTGCGACGCCTACGACACTGTAAGGGAAGCTAGCCTTAAAGAGCTCCTCAAAGCCCTGGAAGTCGCGTATTTACTGGAAATCAAGTTCTTAACGGTTCATCCAGGATACCTCAGACCCAATATAACCAAAGAGACCGCCATCCGCAATCTGATCTCGTCACTAGAGGCACTCTTATCTAAAGCAGATAATCTCGGCATAACTTTGGGGCTTGAGAACCTCCCCCCACCCCCTCTAGGCTATTTCACTGAACCTGGAGACTTTAAGTCTCTCTTTCAGCAGTTTAATACAGATAGGTTGAAACTTGTTTTTGACTTTGCGCACGCCAATATTGGGGGGTCGACCTCGCCTTTCATCTTTATCGAACAGCTATTTGATAAGCTGGGGCACATCCATCTGAGCGACAATTTTGGGGATAGGGATAGTCATCTCCCTTTGGGTGCAGGTAAGGTTAAGTACGAGGAGTTGATCGCTAGGTTGAGAGGTAAAGGCTACGATGGAACCTTAACATTGGAGGTCTTCTCAGATGATAGAGAGCATCTACTTCTCAGCAAGAGAAAAGTTGAAGCCCTAACTAGCTCCCAGATTTAACTCCACCTAAGGTGTAGACGCCAATTCACTAATCTTAGCCTTATATTTGGAGACCAAAGCCTCCGCGGTATCCTTATTTTTTGCCTCCGCACATAACACTATAACAGGCTTCTCTGAACTCGGAATCATGGCAACCCACCCATCAGAATGAAAAATCTTCACCCCATCAGTGGTATCGATACGGCTGCCTTCAGCACCCTCTATCAGAGCCTTCATGACCTTCCCTTTATGCTGCCAAGGGCAAGCAGCCTCCACCTCAACTTTCGTGAAGGTAGGTATATCTTTCATCATATTCGAGAGAGACTGCATCCTCTTAGCCATAGCTTCCAACAGTTTAACCAAGGCGGCAATCCCGTCATAGCCTCCGTGGAAGTTAGGGAATACGAAGCCTCCATGTCCATCACCCCCAAGAACAACTCCAGCGGTTTGGGCAGCCTTGAGAATGTGGTAAGCTCCAAACTTTGATCTCACTACGCTTCCACCGTAAAGTATCGAGATAGCTTCTATGGCTTGAGAAGCCGTCACTGGCACCGCTACCCTTCCACCTCCACACTCCTTTAAGAGCACTTTGGCCATTAAAGCCAGAGCTGTGTCACCAGACAAAGCTCGCCCGCTTTCATCAAAGATCACTATCCTTTCTGCGTCTGTGTCGAAAATTACGCCTATCTCTGCGTGGAATTCTCTAATCTTTTCTGAGATCTCAGCGAAAGTCTCCTTCGATTCATCGTGGGTATTAGGCTTAACAGATCCGTCGAACTTAGTATTCAATGGTATAATTTCGCAGCCTAGATTACTAAGTAAACGCGGAATAAGGATTGAGCCTGCCCCATTCGAGCAATCAACCACCACGCGCAGCCTAGCCCTCGAGATAATCTCAGAATCCACGAAGTGTTCTAGGGATTTTAAGTAATCTTCCTCGAAGCCAGCGGGATGGACGAGTGTGCCAATTTCATCATATGCAGCCCGCTGGACATCCTCCTTTGAGAGAATATCCTGTATCTTTTTCTCACAGTTCCTATCGAGGTTAATGCCTGATGAATCGAAGATCTGGATATTAACTGATATAGGGTCTAATCGCGTAACCTTGGTGAAGACCCCACCAGCCAAACCATGCTTTCTAACGTAGAGGCGCACAACTGGTGTAGGTGATACGCGAAGGTTATGCACATCCACCCCAGTGGAGCATAGGCCGGCTGTCAAGGCGCTCTCGACCATCCTTGAACATCTACTTGTATCTCTGGCAACAGCCACCTGTCTTCCCTTTCCAAATAAGGTCCCAACAGCTGCTCCTAACTTCGCAGTGAATTCCGGCGTGTAATCTATGTTCACTCGCCCAGAGAGACCCCAAGGACCGAAGAGTTCTTTCGTCCATCTCTCGCCCCACCGCAAGTCTTCACTTAAGGTAGATCCTTCATCTATAACCTTGCGAGGCCAGATACGAATATTAGTGTTCACCACCGCGCCCTTTCCAACTGAACTATCATCTCCTATGATGGCTAAGTCATATATTGATGCATGTGAACCTATGGTACACCTCTCACCAACAATACAACCTATTAGCTCTGCACCAGGCTCTATTATTGCTCTATTCAAGACGATCGACCTCTTTATAGTAGCCCGCTCGTATACAGTCACACCATCTGCGATGACGCTGAGCCTTCCCACGAAAGATCTCTTTATTAAACAATCTCTACCTATGTATGCTGGCCTCTCAATAACTGCTCCCTCGCGGATCTCGGCGCCTTCTCCAATCCATAATCCCTCTTCAACCTCACGACCAGGTATCTTCAGCTTCACCCTACCCAACAACGCATCGTAGTTAGCTTGCATGTACTGTTGAATATCGCCTATATCGCACCAGTAACCTTCGAGTAGGCACCCAAGTATTGGCTCTTTATTCTTCAGGAGCATAGGGAAAAGGTCCTTGCTGAAATCGTAAACTTCACCTTTTCCCAGAGGCCTCAAAGCCTCAGGCTCAATTAAATATATCCCAGCATTTATGGTGTCGGTAAAAACCTCCCCCCAGCTAGGCTTCTCAAGGAAACGCTCCACCCACCCATCTGTATTAACCATCGTTATACCGTATTGGAGAGGGTTGGGCACTCTGGTTAGCCCTATGGTAACTAGGGCCCCCCTCTTTTTGTGGAGATGCATAATCTTTGACAAGTCGAAATCTGTCAAGAGGTCTCCGCTGATTACAAGGAATGTACCATCAAGTCTATCCTCGATTGCCTTGACTGAGCCAGCGGTCCCGAGTGGAGTTTCTTCCCTTGAGTAGGAGATCTCAACCCCAAACCTTGAACCGTCTTCAAAGTAATCTTGTATCATCTCAGCTCTGTAATGCAAAGTAGCCTCCAGCTCTTTCAAACCGTGCAACTTCAAGAGTTCTATTACATGTTCCATTACCGGCTTACCGACAACGCTTATCATAGGTTTAGGACGGGTGGAAGTTAAAGGCCTGAGGCGTGTACCCTCACCTCCTGCCATAATAACGGCCTTCAACATCAGCTCACCAGAATTGCCGGAAATTGAAGTGTGTGGACTTGGTATATTTGATTTGACTCGTCGTATTTTGAGGCGGATCAGCTGAGAAACTCAGATTATCCCTCTCTTATCGGGTCTCCTTTTAAGAGTTGCGTTTATGTCAAACTCTAGGAACTCCAACGTGAACTTTTTGAAGAAGTTGAAGAACTCACTAAGAGTTTTTTCGTCGAAGTCGTTGAGGAGTACAGGGTTGGTAAGCCAAGTCATCCAACCTCCAATCGAGTTATAAATGGCGCTAGCGCACTGAGCACAGGCTGCTGCGTATTGTAGACGATCCTTAGGGTCAAGTCGGCGTACTTCCTCCATCTTAGCCTTAACTGACTTTACCCATTCATCCTCCATGAAATCTCCTTTCCCCAGACACCCTTGAAATGTCTAGATGAAGAACCCAACTTGGAGTAAATTTAAGCTTTCGATTTTTATCACATTGAAGTTAATTTTCAAACCGCAACCTAAATATTAGCTGGTGTAGTATGCAAACAGTCACGAAGATGCAAGCATACCTTACCCAACCAGGCTATGAAATACGGGAACGTAGGGGACCCTTTATACGGTACTTCAATAAAACACCAAAAGGCATAATCTGCCCTCACTTCTGGCACATAGCATGGGCAAACGGTTGCCCATACCATTGTTCATATTGCTATCTTCAGGGGACCTTCCGCGGGAGAGTAAACCCAGTCGTATACATAAACTTCCATGACTTACTTGAAGAGGTGGATGGTTGGCTGTCAATGGAGCCCCCCCAGATGCTTAACACAGGTGAGCTTACCGACAGTTTAGCCATAACCGACAGGGTGATGGTGAAACTCATCCTACGATTCGCGAGGCAGAAGAAACATAAACTACTCCTCCTAACCAAGTCCGACAACGTTGGAAATCTTCTAGGCTTAGCACACAACAACCAAACTGTCGTCAGCTTCTCTATCAACGCCCCAGAGGTTGCTGAACAGTATGAGGCTGGAGCTCCATGCGTTGAGAGCCGTTTGGAAGCCTTAGCCCGCGTTGCTGAGGCTGGCTATGAGGTGAGAGTTAGGGTAGACCCTATGATACCCATTAAAGGATGGGCCGCCGCCTACAGGGAGCTGGCTAAAAGGCTAACGTGTCTTCCGATAAGCAGGGTAACCCTAGGGACTATCCGTTACTTTCCAATTGCAGCAGAATACGCAGCGAAGCTCGGTCGGAATCTGGAGGTTTTCGGTTTGGCTGAAGAGAGAACTGCTGACAGGCGTCTGCGCCTTAGAGAAAATCTCCGCATAGATATGTATCGGAACATCTTTAACTACTTCAGATGCCCCGTTGCCCTCTGCAAGGAAACAACTTCAGTCTTCACAGCCTTGAATCCTTCGGCTAAATGCAATTGCATCATGTAGTAGGTGAAGTAATATAGCTATTAAAGTCCTATTGGACTCGAACTTCTTATTTATACCCGTACAGTTTAATATTGACATATTCGATGAGATGGAACGTATCTTGGCTGCAAAGGTTGAACCTATATTACCCTTACCGGTACTTGAAGAGCTGAAGAGCTTGGCTGTAGGGGGCAGTCCTAAGGTTAGGCGGCAAGCGTCTTCAGCTCTGAAGCTAGCCCAGAGGTGCAAGAGCTTGGAGGTGTCGAAGCACCCGGGGGAGTCTGTTGATGACTTTATATTGAGGGTTGCGAGTGGTTCAGGGTTGGTTGTGGCGACCACCGATAGGGAGCTCAGGAAAAGGTTAAGAAATATTAGTATACCAGTGATCTACCTCAGGGATAGATCCCACCTTGCCGTGGAGGGAGGCGGGCTGATTTAATGTTCACATTGGTAAAATGTCAGGATAGCATTAGAATTCCGCCGGAGAAGTTCGCGCAGAACCTAAAAGAAGCTGCTCTGTCTGAGCTCATCAAGAGATATGAAGGGATTATCAGTAAGGAGTTGGGCTATGTGATCGCCGTTGTCTCTGTGGATATTGAACCCATCGGGAGAATCCTCCCAGGGGATGGGGCGACTTATCATTCTGTGAACTTTGAACTGTTAACCTATAAGCCTGAGATCCAGGAGGTAGTCGAGGGGGAGGTGATAGAGATTGGAGACTATGGCGCATTCGTCCGAGTAGGGCCTGTTGAGTCGCTTCTCCACATCTCCCAGGTTATGGATGATTATCTGTCCTATGATGAGAAGCAGGGTTTACTGGTTGGGAAGGAAACTCGTAGAAAGTTATCAAAGGGGGACAAGGTGAGAGCCAGAATTACCGCCGTTAGTATGGCGAGGGGTGGCTCAAGCGGAAAAATTGGAATTACCACGAGGCAACCTTTCCTTGGAAAGCTTGAATGGATCAAGGAAGACCTTAAAGTGGCTGAGGCTAGAGTAGGTGCTCCGGCTGGGAAAGTGGTGGAGAAGCCTACTAGGAAGGCTGGGTGACCCTGTTGAAGGAGAAGGCTTGCAGGAACTGTCGTCTCCTAGTGTATGGTAGCGTCTGCCCGAATTGTAAGAATACGTTCCTGACCGAGGATTACTCCGGTCTTCTGATTATTATAGATCCTGAGAATTCAGAGATAGCTAAGAAAGCTGGGATAACTAAAGCTGGCAGGTATGCGTTAAAGGTGAGGTGATGGGGCTCCTTACAAGGAGACTGCCCGAGAAGATGCGGGAAGAATTGAGGAAGCCTTTTGATGAGTTGATACGCGGAGAGATGTTGGAGGCTGTCAAAGTTGTTCTTAGCAGGTTGGAGGCGGGGGGTGGGAGCCCAATGGTCATAGCTGTAGGCGATCAGTCTTCTAAGGCTCTCTTGGCGGCTGGGGGTAGGGCTCATGTCTATATCTTTGATGGGCAGTCTTGTAGAAAGAGGACCGCGCAGCCTAAACCTCCAGTGGAGGAGATAGCCAAGGTTACTAATCCGAGAGGGATTTTGACAGGTGAGGCAAGGGAGGCGGTTCGTAAAGCTGTTAGATGCTCGTTTGATACAGGTATATTTGTTGTTGGTGAAGAGGATCTTTTAGCTTTGCCAGCTATTCTCTATGCGCCCATTGGCTCTTTAGTTCTTTACGGTCAACCTGGGGAAGGGTTAGTGGTTGTCAAAGTAGATAAAAGGAAGAAGGAGCTAGTGAGAAATATAATTGCGAGGATGGAGGTTGTCTGATGGCTGAGGAAGGTAAGAAGGAGAAAAGTAGCGGTAAGAAAAGGGGGTTATGGCAAATCTACGAGTATGATTATAAGAGTGGGAAGATAGTTTTGAAAGGGAAGAAGTGTCCCCGTTGCGATAAGTTAATGGCTAGGCACCAAGCCCCGCCGCGATGGTCCTGCGGAGGTTGCGGTTACACAGAATACATAAGGAAACAGCTGAATGAAGGTTGAGCCTATCTAGTTGGAGGTTTGGTCTTCTCCTCCTTGACCTTAGATGTCTCTCTCTTCTCCGCTGTCTCCTTTGGTTGGCTGTTCTCTCCTGTCTCTTTTGGTTTGCCTTTACGTGTCTCTCGCTCTATTAGATAATGTGGCGTCAGAAGTTTGGCTTTGTTTTGGGAGAGGTAGATATAAACTAAGCCCTTTGTCGCCCACGAGTCTCTCTTAGTTTCCATCTTTGCGATGTGAATTGTACTTTGGTCTGTGTTTATAATCGCGGCGAGTTTTTCTTTCACCTCTTTCCGCGTGGGTGTAGGGGCGTTAGGGTGGTAGATCTCGAAGTTTAGTTCTCTCCGTTCCAGTAGAGGGTTGAAGTTATCCTTTGTGATACTATATTCGTAGGTTGGGGTACTGGTCATTTTCATCCCCTAGCTTGAGGTTGTGCTTCTTCTTCAACTAGTTTAAGGTTTATTGTGGTTATGTCCTCGGTTATGGTATTGCCTCTGATGGTTTTACGTCTTCTTAAGCCTGGTTCAGAGGGGTGGAAGCCTGCGCCACTACTTAGCAGGATTTTTGTCTTCACTCCGCCTTGGATGTCTTTACGCATCGGGAAGCCATCTTTGTCCGTGCCTCCGGTGATTAGTAGCTTTTTGCCGCCGAGGTTAGCGATGGAGCCGTCGATGACTTCTCCGATTCGTCTGCCGAGGAGTGGTATTGCTCTAGGGCCTTCAAGTTCTACGGTCTGGGTTTTACCGGATTTGTCTGAGATTATCAGCTTGAATTTAGCCATGTGGCGTTCTCCTACTTTTCAATTTGTGGGTATGGTATAAGGTTTGGTAATGTGCTAATAAGGTTTCTTTCCTGTGGCAATGGTGAAAACGGTTTGCCTATTTTACCTTTAGTTTCGTCTCTGCGCCTGTGTATTACCTGTTTATCGTCACTAGTAATAATAGAAAGAGATAAGCTCATTCCAGTCCTCTCTGTTAAGGAGTTTCTCCGCGTTCTTCTCTAAGTGCTTTAAGCCGTAATCCGCCAATAATAAATATCTTCTGCAACAATCATCATCGCCCTATACATTTGCTTGTCAAAATCGAAATTTCGTAGAAGAGCATTGTAAAATGCATCGGATTATAATCCGACGTACATTTACTTTTTTTTGAGGATTTTAGGTTCTAGCTTAAAAAAACAGATCTTCATATGCCGTTAGAGTTAAAAATCTAACCATTATTATCGCTTTATCTCAACTTCAAAACCTTCCCTAGCTAAACTCGCTAGAACTGGCATCTCTTCATTCTTCCTCCTCTGTTTCTTTCACAGTCTTTCAATTCCCTTTGTTGGGATTTTCGCTATGCATCCGAAACGCACATATTCGCCCGCGCGAGAAGGAACACCAATGCTTTCAATTCCCTTTGTTGGGATTTTCGCTATGCATCGTCGTGGAAAATGGTTGATTCAACTTTGGATTTGTCGGAGGCTTTCAATTCCCTTTGTTGGGATTTTCGCTATGCATCCCAAAAAGGGCTGCCTCAGAGCCTTTTAGACGAAATGATCTCCTTTCAATTCCCTTTGTTGGGATTTTCGCTATGCATCCCGACCTCAGACGCGGTTTATCCAGCAAAGATAACCCCAAGATGAGGGCAGCCGCGAAAGAGACACCGATTACCCTATAACCGCAAACCAACATATAAAGATAATCGAAAAACCAAAAAACCACAAACCTCGGGTTGATTCAATATACTCCAGATGCTGGTAGAAGATTCGGTTGATCACGCTCTTAAGTAGGTTTGTGCTAAGGCGACATTGCTCTTAACGTAACAACCTGCAACCTATCTCCCAAAAACCTCCCCCCCATAACCTCACTCCCAAGCCCACACCTAAGCGGCTAACAAGATCAAGAAATCTGAACCTCAGTCAATTCAAAGGCTAAGCTGGCGAGGGTGGGCGCTCCAGCATGGCGGGTTACTGTCAATTCACCTATAAACATCACGTTATGGACACCATAAGGATCACTGACCACCAAAGTAGTTGAACTAGCAGCGGAGACATATCTGTAATCACCAGAAGCAAGAGTGTAAATTGCCGCTGGAGACGAACCATCAACAAAGTTAGCATATCTATTAAAGGCGAAGTACTCCAGTTTCTCTGAGGCGAAGTCCGTCGAGAGAACAGTTGGAGCGCCAGTTGTGATCTCCCACATCTTCGGCCCTTTAACGACATCAGATGGCGAGTACTTAACATTTGCCAGTTTAGCCTTCCAACGAAGTCTCTCGGCGCCATTGTCTGTGAGGAAGTTTGTAGTGGAGCCATCCTCAACGCTGAGGACCACAGCGAAGCTACTCCTGGTAAACTTAACCCAGTTAACATTCCCTTCGACGAGGCTGAGACCGACATTCGTAGGCTTATTCAAAGGATTCACAGCAACAATCCTGCAGCCAGTCTGGCTCCTGTACAGCGTTAGGAGTGGAAAGGTTAGAGACTCCATATTGATGGGATCCGTGGTCACCGTCCACGTTTGCATGACCCCACTTATCTCCGCGCTGAGACGATCAGCGAGACCGGTGCCGGGTATAAACCGCCACCGGTAGGTGTAGCTAGTGCTCTGTGCGAACTCGATTAATACATGAAACTTTCCATCCTCGAGGCTGACTGCCCAACGCCAGTAGTTGGCATCAGACTCCCAACTCAGCCGCATAAACCCACGATGTGAAAACCGCCTCTTGCCAGACGCCTCATAGAATCTGTCCTTCCAAGTTGAGCCATCAGCACTGAACTGCACACTTTTCACGGCTGGGTTAGGTGTGGTTGACCAATCGCTGTTCAGCAGATCAAGGTAGCCGTAGAGGACCCAGCTGGGCGAGGCAGGCGTGCCTTCATTTCTGTAGAAGCGAATAACCGCTTTCGTGGCCTTGTCTACCGCTACCATCAACTCCGCATTCATCAAACGGTATTCAGTTGAAGTCTCATCAGCTGTAACCTTTAGCCCCTTCCAGTCTGCTGTATCATAGAACTCATCCATCTCCACCTCGCGGCCAAGCAGATTGCGGAAGCATTGAATTTCGCTGTATAAATCCGCCTGAGTGACTGTGCACGCGATCCTCCATGAGAGACCCTCACACCCTAAATCCTCCTTATACCCTATTGAGCGACCTGGAATTGGTTTGACGACGCTTATCCGCCGTGTAATCTCTTCAAAAACTTCAGGGTCGAATACGCGGTCTCCAAGTCTCATTTTACCCCACCTTTAAGGCTGCAACCTCGCTCTCCAACCTCTTCACCCGAACATCCAAACTCGCCACTTCTTCCTTCAACTTTGAAATCTCAGAGGCGTAGGGATCGGCCTCTATTGTCATAAGAATACGCATCACTCTAGGGTTCGCCAATATTACGGCTCCTACATCATCCGGCACTTCAATCTCGCCGCGAGGCGGAAATTGATACTCAACACCCTTCACAGTGACTACATATGACCGATCTAAAGGATTGCGGAGCCGCAAATTACCTTTCACCTCTTCAAATCCCGACTCACTTAAGCCACCTCTCCAGCTCACCGATGCGGAGCAACTCGTCGAAAAGCTCACGACACTGCTGGCTACACTCTAATTCGAAACTCTCACCCTCCAGAGGCGAATACCTACATCGTTTTAGCTGTATCCGATACTTACCGTTAATCCCCATATGAGCGTCAACGATCTTTACAGTGTCACCGGGGCTAACGTTAAAATGAGTCTTAGTCTTCACCGTAATAGTCTCCTGTGGATCTTTGTGAAGGTTGAGGAGGGTTTGTCCAGCGCTTATCGCTTCATCCGTCGAGCTAATGTCTTTGTTTATGTACACCATCTCCGGGTCACCAGGCACGTAGCCGTCCGCCGTCAGAGTCTGCATGATTCTCTCAGCCCCAGCGCCAGCCCCTATCACGATTATCTTCTTGACTTGGCGTAGATTGCTTCTTGGAGCCCTCTGTATCTCCTCAGCGTTAACACCCGACTGGTAGATTATGGTGTCAGACCTGTCTGTCCCACGCTGTTTCAGGAAGTAATACTTGCCTTCGGGTGATACGTAGAACTCGGCCCCTACTATATCCGCAAGGCGTCGAATGGCTTCGATCCTGTACTCGTAATCAACTGTCAGCGAGATGCAGTTACTATAGTATTCCACTGTCCAGTTAAGGAGCTCCGGCGTGACGGTGTTGATTGTCCTTGTGAAGTTAGCTCTAACTTTGATTGTTGGGTATGTGGTTTTATTTATCCCGCTTATGTCTTTAGGCAACTGATCAGTAGTTATCCCACCGTAACCGCTGATAACGTTATTATTGTTATCCAAAATGTCAAATGTCAAATTCGTACCACTCGGCCTAACGTAACCAGCGTCAAACTTCAACCAACCCTGCAGACTTGAAGGAGAAATACCAACCGACCGTATGTTACCGCTCATAGCCGTTTTGTAAGTCTCAAACACATGATCATCATAAACACTCATATTCCAAGTTGAGCCATCAGTCGAGTAGCCTGCTGAGCCTCCACCATAAGCACCGTAAGAGCTATGTAAAAGCCAACATAGATCGTAAGGCAGCGAGCTATTCCTATCAACAACCAGAGCATATTTAGTTCCCCCACTCAACGTAGGCGGAGACGCAAAAGTAAAAGTAAGCCAATGATAACCACTTGAACTCGGTGCAGTAACAGTCGCAGAAGCCAAGTCTGAGCCTGTAGGTTTACCTGAGGTGTCTGTAGCCTTCACTCTCATCGTGATCGAATATGCCCCATTGTTACCGTAACTGTAGACCTGGATCCGCGCCTTGAAGAGTTTCGAATTATAGCTAGGTGTAAACGTCTGCGTAAGATAATAGCTCCTCATGCTCCTCCAAGTATCATAAGTGTAATAGTACTGGTCTACCTCTGCACTTGCCGCCGTATCATCGAATATTACTTTCGCATCCGAGCCTGAGCCGCTCACCACCAGCCTCGTCAAAGTGTCACCGC
Organism: Candidatus Bathyarchaeia archaeon; assembly: GCA_038883335.1. NCBI lineage: Archaea > Thermoproteati > Candidatus Bathyarchaeota > Bathyarchaeia (SeqCode) > Bathyarchaeia archaeon. Next base: position 26,875 of record JAVZMI010000010.1, on the reverse strand, counting down.
CGAAGTCACTGTCCGAAGTTTGAAGCCAACGGTGGAAGACATTGAAGGGATTTGTGATGTAACCCTCGGTGAGACCTGTACCGGCGAAGAGGGTCTGAACTATTGTCTTGACATCGGTCTCACTCCAGCTCTGCGAGCCTGTCAGAAGCTTGAATAAGGCGTCGGAGAGGTCTCGACCGCTAGGGCCATGCCTCTCACCCATAAGGCCGAAACTGGCGTCGAGGACATTTACCTTCCCCGCAAAGACCAACGTCCCATCACGGTAGATCTGAAAAGTGTCACCCAAGGAGATGGGTTCGATCTCGGCCAATTCTACCCTAGCTGTATCCGCCGAGCTGATCCTCTCCTCCACCTCTAGATAGGTAAAGACTCTCTCCACTCCGCCGAGCTTCACCTGGTAGTTTGCCATCTTTATACCACCTAGGCTGAGATGCCTCTTTGCAGCTCAAGAGCTCTGAGTATCCCTTGTTCCACCGCTCTGCGGAGGCGGTTGAGATCAGTTTCATCGTTAACTGTGACACGCTCTATGTGGATAGTGTTTTCTATCCGTATGGTTCTTGGGGGTGATGGCATAGGTGTGATTTGGACGTGCTCCGGTCCCTTCTCGCCGGCTAGGAATAGGGTTGGACGTGTGACTGTGCCCTCGAAGCCGTACTGGGCAGGTATCGACGCCAAGAACGCACCGTAAGCGGCGGCTGACTCCGTCATACCAGCTGCCTCTGCCTGCGCCATACTCGCCCTTATCTGCGCCACAAGCTCACTCTTAGGTGTCTGAGAGTAGTAGCCAGGCTTTATCTCATGGAAGCCTCTACCTAGAAGTTCCTCACGCATTTTGGCTTCGCCTTTACCGATGGTGTCGTTAATCTGATTTATGGCTGAAATGGACTGGGACGCCTGTGCTTCCATCTCCTCCATCGCCATAGTGAATTCACGCCGCATCTCAGAGACTCGATCGGTGAGAACTCTCCGGGCCTCATCCCAACCTATACTCCACCGTTCCGCAAATGCTTCAATAAGCTGGTTGGCCTCAGCTATCGCGCTAGCGGTACCTGACGCCAGTAGATTCTGGAGACTCGTCGCTGAGTGCTCCAAGTCGAAGCGGAACTGGTCTGACGCCATTGTAAACTCACGGAATACAAACTCCTCCAAAGACTCAAGGTGCCTTGCAGCCTCCCCAGCAGCCTTATCTAGGCTTTCTGTAGCCTCTGCCGCTAGGTTGGCGTTTTGGGCATAGTCGGCCAAGGTTGGAGTGGCCGCAGCTGTCCCTCCAACCAGCCTATCTAAGCCAAGAGCAACACCAACAGCCTCTATGCGGAAATCTTCCAGAGCCCTTCTAGCCTCGGCTGCTGCGGGGATGAAGGGTGCCAAAGCGTCCATCAACCACTTAACCGGCATGAGCAACCATTGTATGGCTTGGTTGGCGGCGTCTATTACGGACTTCCAGTTCTTGAACCCATCTGTGACGGCATATAAGGCAACTACGATGGCGCCTATGGCGAGTGCGACCCAACCCCAAGGGCTTGAGACGAAGGCTGAGCTTAACAGCTTTGTAACAGTCACCGCGCCGCCAGCTGCTATCTTATAGTTCTCCCACGCTCTCACTATGTTGAAAACCTGCTGAGCGAAGCCGGGTATCTGGAATACCAAGCCTGCTACGGTAGCCTGGTAATACATGGTTGCTTCATTAACTCGTTGCTGTGCATCTTGGAGCCGTGTCAAAGCCTGGGTGTATTGTGCTGTGTGGGCTAGACCCGCTGCCTCAAGGCGGTTGACATCAGCTTGAGCGTCCGCCAAATCACGTTGGGTCCTCTCAAGGCGGAAGGCGGCAGTGTTGTATTGAGTAAGCATCTGGGTGGTTTGTCGGCCTAGGGTGGCAAAATTGTCCATCAGAGCCGCGCCTTTCATGAGGCATTCATGGTTTCGAAGCCAACTCTGCTCTAAAGTCCTCTGGGCTTGTTGTTGTGCTTGAAGTTCAGCTCTGAACTCTTTGAACTGTGCTTGAACCTCTGCGGTGACGTTCTTGCCTTTGGCCATAACCTCGTAGACGGCGTTAATCTGGGCTGAAGCCTCATCTCTAGCTTTGATGGTGAACTCTATTGAGCTACTCATAGCGAAAACCCTTTAACTTCCAGAGTTTACGAATTTAAGGGAAGAGTTGAAGACAATCAATTTCATCGGCGCCGTAGCAGGGGTAGCTCTTTTGCTTATAGGTGGATACTTTACTGTCCTCATAGCAAGCGGCCCTGCGACTCTCGGGATGTGGTTTCTCGTAATTCTTATGGGTGTCATGTTCTTCGGAGCTGGCTTAGCCTTACTGTTGCCCAGCCTCGGCCTGACAATTTTTTGTAAGACAACTCCTGCACGGTTACAAGCGCTCTCAGACAAAAAAGAGGTTGTGGAGAAGTCGAGAGAAGAAGAGGCTAAGATGACTGTGTAAGAGTTACATGACTTATGCCTGAGCCTGCCGCAGTACCTTCGCGCTCCTACTTATTCTCGGAAGTTCTATCGTGAGCCCCCCTGAATAAGGCTTGACTATGTGGCTGCCAACGCTTGAAGCGCCTTCACAAGGTTCTCCCTCTCCAAGGCTATCGCCGATCGGAGGTAGGGTCTGGCTGGCATACGCGAGGTTCCATACTCCACATAGCCAGCATACTCAACCTCTGAGCCGACAGTAACCTCCAAATCACCCTCGCCAAGGATCCTGATTGAATCCATGAGGTGCCCGGTGCGAACTGGCGCCAGAGCCTTGGCGTTACCTACGACCCTCTCAGCGGATTGATGGAGTAATGCTTGGAGCTCCTTGCGGAGCCTCGTAGCCTTAATCTCAAGGCGCTGGAGAGCCTCCTCTAACCCCCTCACCCCTATAGTAAACTCACTCAACGCGCCGTGTAGCCTCCGCCAACTGTCGTTTATCCTCCTCGATGAGTAACATCAATACCTCTGCGTCGTGCGCCAGGAGATTCAGGGTTTCCTCAGGGTTCCAACCGTATTCACGCCCGAAGAGGTGGACTAGGATTAGCTTGGCGTCTTCTGGATAGCTCATGGTCAGACGCCCGGTTCGGTAGAGTTTCAGAAGGCGTTTGGCTTCGGTAAAGGGACCCCATTGAAAGCTGTGACCTCCGCGAAGAGGCGTTCGCCTATGTTAGCGTCAAGTGCTGAGGCTGCTTCTGGTGTAAGTTTAGGTTCCTTGACGCCGTAGACCAGCGTATAGATCATCAGCTCTCTGGTACGTATTCGCGTTCGACCTTGGGCATCTGTCTCCGCGGCCTTATCGTAGATCTCACCCTTCTCGCCGAGTGTGAATCTTTTGATCGTGAAACGTTGACCCTCGATCTCGACTGTCTTCTCACGCATCGCCCTGCACCTTTAACTAATGACGCTTACACTCATCCCGGTGAACCTTGCCTTCAACCTCAGCGCAACAAGGTCAACTTCGCGGAAGACTTGATCTACGTTAAGCCATTTTCCACCAGTCAAGTCTACCCGGCGCCCACCTGAACCTGAGGGCAGGTCGAACCTCAGCGTAAAGCTTGTATCGCTCAGAAAATCATTAAGCTCCGAAGTGCTGTCGAAGTCAAGTGTTACCTCGGCGGTTATATCCCTTGATTGCTCCTCTAAGCGGCGGTACAATGTCTTCGTCGTGGTGTCAGAGCCCAAGAACTTCAGCTCACGGCTCAGGGTGAAGCTGAATGAATTGACGCGCCCAGTGATGCTCGTAGGCGTGGAGCCATATGCTACGTCTACATCCGCGAAAGTGATGGGGTCAGTTGTTGGCGGTGACTGGCGGGTGGCGGTGCCGCTGACGTAATCACTGTTGTCATAGCTGTAGGCTTGACCTAGAATTGCTACTCGACCTTTAATCTCTTCGCCTAAAGTGCCGGAGATCTCGTATTCCCGAATCTTGCACCCCGCGATCTTGCCGAACTCATCCGTAGCTAAGTCCAGTTTGAAGCCTAGACTGAAAGAGTCTACCCTATTGGCTAGGCTGAGGCCACTTCCGATTATGTACGTGTAGAAGTCGGTCCACTCCCAAGGTGGTGTTACCGTCTTCTTCAGTAGTGTATGCTCCAGGTTGCATTCGGCATGTTTTTTTGTGAGGATGAACGCGCTGGGTTGCTGGTGTCCGATGCCAATCTTGTCGCGTCGAGTTTGGATGCTTCTGGGCGTTAGAGAGGTAACTAGAGAGATATTCTTCCACTCTCCACTGGTTGGCGTCGCCCCATAGGTTGACTCTGCTATATACATCGCCTCAGCCACCTCGAAACCAGCTCTAGTGTTGCTCATCTTATCTCTTCACCTCCAATTGATTGTCACATAAACTGTGACCTTGATTTTTGCTGAGTTAGCCGTTGGGATTACATGTGGTGCTTGGGGATACTCCGATATGCTGGGGCAGATAACTTCAAGCCTTAAAGTAGAGGAGTACGAGTTGGATCTGGCTGCGGAAGATCTTAGGCGCTCTATCCAACTCATCCATGTCACGCCAGCTTGAGATACGGATAAAGGTTAGGCCCACGCCCGGTGTCCTCCGTCTAAGGTGTACTATCCTGTCGACCTCCTCTTTCATCTTCCAACGCTTCTCGCCATCTCCCTGCGCCCACACATCCACAGCATATGTGCCCTCGTAGCGGCGCTTGGTAGCCCCGAGGCCAACATAGCAGATAGGCGTTGAGATGTGACTAACCACAACTTGAGGGCACATCTCTCTAGGGTTATACCATTCGTCGCTAAAGATTGGCGTGAAGCCTACACCGGTGACATCCCAATTGTAACTCAGTAGTGACTTTATGGTAGTCTTAGGGTCCTCGAGATTCAACTGCGCTACCTCCTACATGTCGCTGGCTGTTTAGCACAGTTGGTGTGAAGTAGTTTTTGACTCTCCTAGGAATGTCAGGTATGTCGTCCAAGAATACTCCCACCCCAAACCAGTAGACAGTGGTCCAAGGGGCGTAGAGCATCAACAAAGCCCCCCACTGCCAATGATGAGTGAAGTCCAGCAAACGTTGAACCAGCCACCTCTGCCAATTTTTGAGACACTTGAACCACTCTGAGTTTTGGACATCTTGGTCGAATCGTTTCCCGAATGCCCTGGCGAACGTGAAACCGAAAGCTAGCCAAACGGTGTCTTCAAAAGTTGCGGGTATGGGAACTGTCAACAATATATTTCACACACCTAGCACTTCAGGTCTTCTCAAACCGGGCAGCTCCGCCATATAACTCGAAGATCTCCCACACTTCCCGCTCCCATGCTTGAAGTTCCTCTTGGCGCTGCTTCCATTCTGGTATACGCCGGACTGTGTCTATTGCCGCCAAAAGTGTTGAGAGGCGTTTGATTAACACGGGGTGAGGCGCAGAGAACACGCCTAGGAGTTTTTCTATCTTCGCATCAGCCGCCTCGATGAAGACAGCTATGTCGAGGTCGCTGACGCTTGTCGAGGTCACTCCTGTCAGTGCTCTGACTGTTGCGATGTCTGTGTATCCCACTAAGTCTCACCTCCAAGGCTTAAGCCTCACCTCTAAGGGTCGAGCATCTTCATCTTTCACTGTACCATCCCAGAAGCGGATACGCCAGTCTCTTTGATTCCTATCCTTAGCGTTTCTGACGGCATTCATGGCTCTGGAGCCATAGGTGAGGCTATCAACAACCGGTTGATAGGCGGACATCAGGCTGCCGTCTTTTTTCGTGATTTGGCATTCACAGATGTATACACCGTCAAACCGCTGGTAATAGCGGGTTCTACATTTGGGGCATCGCCCAGTTTTAATTGGCATCTTCCAAGCCTCGACCCAGAAAAACAGTTGGGTTTCGCTTAGGGTGACCCTAAGCTCTTCAGGAGGCTTAACAGTTTGTAACCTTACCTATAGCGTTTGGCTGCATCGTCGCATACTTCCACCTAGCTGTCAAGACGGCGCCTGCAAGGTCTTTTATGGGGTCATCATAGTTCTCTACAGTTATGTCGCGGCGGATGAAGAGAGCCCCAGCATGTTCTGCGTCAACTATTAAGGCTGTCCCACTGGGGATCTTGGTGGTAACCCTCACGTTGAGACCTAGAATAGTTTCTATGCGTCCCGTGGGAGCCACGGCTACAGTTCCGCCGAAGACGTGGGTGTCCCTTATCTTATCGTCTTTCAGTAGGTCTGCATATTGATCTGGATGAACCACGAGATAGCCCTTACCAGTCTGGATATAGTCCTGGAGAAAGTTGTCCGCTTGAATCATTCCGAGAACCCCTACAAGGTCATCATAGGCGAGAGTGCCTGTAGTTCCAGCTGGGGTACTATTGCCTGCATCGGCAATCATCTGGCTTATAATCTTCTCAGTCTCAACCTCCGCCATTGCCCGCCCAGCCTCAGCCAACTGAAACTCGATAACATCCCACGCCGCATCCTCAACCATCTCTTTACTGATCGGAACTGCTACGCCTGACTTCTCTGGTGTCAATGTCACCGATGTGAAGGCTCCAATGTTGATAGGTACATCTGCACCCTCTGCAACAGGGTATTTCGCGGTTATGGGGGTTGAGTGCTTTGGGATATTAAGTGAGGGGTCGTCCTTAGCGAATATCTGGACTAGCTCCCTCCCTATTAGGCGGGGTTTCGCTGCCTCCCATACTATATCAAGCACCTTCGCAGTAGCCTGGCTCTGGTCGCTTACTAGAACCTCCTTCAATCGCCTATCTCTGAGGGCCGTGCTCAACCTCTCACGGAGAACCCTCTGCGCGTCTTGAATGACCATCCCCGAAATGAGCGGAGTTCGTAGCCTCTCCTCTAGGCGTCGAACTGCAAGGTCTTCCTTCCAAATTTTCACACCTGCAATCGCTTCTCTCATATCCATCACCCTAGAGAGCTAGCTGCACAAGGATCACATCCCCATCTGCTGAGGCTGCTTCAAGCGCTTTACCTAGCTTCTTGTTATAGTATACGGTGTAAGTTGCCGTGCCGCCCTCATCGACTGCTTGGTCGCTTAGAGACTTGACTTTGCCGTTTCCAGCAGGCTGAACGGCTGCGCCCCTTGCGATGGCTGCCGAGGCTGTCAGGTATACTGCGCCAGAGATGAGCACAGGAACTGGGTCTCCATCGGCGCTAGCAGCCTTCAAAGCTACACCTATAGGGTCTGCGCCGTCTGTAGCGGAGATGACTTTGCCGTTTGCTGTACCGATCTTGACTGGGCTGCCCCTATTTATGGCTCCGCCTGCCTTGAGATCCAACACTATGCCTAACGTGTACACGTCTCCTGCATTGGCCATGGTTATTTGCTCCTTTGGTTTGCTCTCCCACACTATGGCAGGGGAGTATCCCCCTCAGCCGCCAAAAGCTCCTACATTGAGCCCCCGAGAAGGGCTCTCATCATTGCAGATGACCATGAATAACAAACAAAGCAGTAAACATGCCTGTCTTCACAAGGTTATCTCCGCCGCCTAGGCATAACGTCGCGCAACCTTAGAGCTTTAAGGTCGAAGAGTCCACGCTCAGTTAACTGTTGTGCCGGTGCCTCTACAAGCCCTAAGCCGTGCAGCCTCTCACACACTATTCTTCTAGGCGTCGGCTTGGATTCAAGCAAGGCAACCTTAGCCCTAAGCTCAGCCAGATCGGTCTTCAGCCTAGCGATCGAGTCTACGAGATCTTTTAAAATCTCGTTTGGAGCAAGTCTGCCGGAAGCCTCGGCGGCGTCTGAATTCTCAGAACCAATAGTTTCTCTTCCATCCACATCTTTATATTTCAGGATCTTCTCGCAGACTCTCTCCCAGACAGCCACGTAGGCTTCTGGTACGCTGGGCTTCTCATCTCCCCAGATTAAGCTGAGCTCTTCGAATACGAGGCCGTGGGGCTCTACACCGTCCTCATAGTCAGCTGAGCGGTATCGCCCTCCAACACTCACCGTCGTGATTACGCGGCGCTGGACGAGATCCCAGACGACTGGGTCGCTGATGTATCCCACGTACTCAAGCCCGCGGTCTGGGATATACTCTGCGTCGAGTATCTTGCCCACGACTGGCGCTGACTGGCCTTGGATGGGTGTTGCGTCACGAACATGGTTGATGTAGATGGGCCTGTCGGCGAGGCTTCTGGCAGCCTTTACTAGCTCCTCCTCCACGTAGTGGTTCATGTTGAGGCTTGTTCTAGGCACTAACGCGACCCCACGGATGATGTTATGGTAGCCGTACCAACTCAGAGGGCTAGCCCACTCGAACGCTTCCTCAAGTTTAGGGCGCTGGGGCTCTAGAGGCTTTGTGTCGTCTAGGCTGTGTTTCTTTAGCCATGCATAATAGAGGCTCTCGCCTTTCTCCTCGCCATATTGAGCTAGGAAGTTCTGGTAGATCTTTTCGAAGTCCGTGTGTCGAGGCATCGCTCTCCCTCCCAGTTTCTCAAGCTTTCTCCTACATCCAATTACTTGCCTGGTACACTGCATTTACGAACCGTCAAGCGTAGGTTCATCCATGGCCTGCTTGGTTTGCTGTGGAGCTGTTGGAAGCGGTTCTAAGCCCATTCCCTTGCGCAACTCGTTCTCTAAGTCGTGGCGGGTGTTTTGGGTGAGCATTACGTCAGCATTCAACAATCCAATCCATCGCCGAATCTTGTCCTCAATCTTCTCTACCTCTACGGGCCCCCAGACCATGCGTGGCACCTCCGCATGGCCGTGTTGCTTCACCAGCGGCCTAAATAGCTCCGCCTCGACAGCACGTTTAATCCGCCTCTGATGCATCCGAATCTTCCGGTCGAATGCTTGGAGCATAGCGTTGGCGGAGGCGTCGCTCACACGCACATCACCGCGAAACAGGAAGGTGATGGGGCACTCCAGCCCAGCCATAATGGCGTTGAGCAGGTGGTTAAAGAAGTACTCGAAGCGGGCTCTAGGGTCAATTTGCACCACCTCTGTTTTGATAGTGGTGGGCTTAAGCGTGGCGATCACATAGTCTTCATCAGGCTCAACGCTACGTAGTTGCGCTTTAACATCATCGAAGGTTGTCTTGCTGGCGTTCTCAAGCATCCAAGCCACTTTCGGCACTGCGTAACGTTTAATGATCTTCCCCATATCCTCCTCAGCATCAACTATCGTCGCTAAGTAGTTCTCTACGGGGCGGATCATCCCCATGCCGTAAGGCGAGTTATGGATGCGGCGCCAGGTGAGGTGTATTATGTCTTCTCGAGGCCATGTGGCAACTTTCTGGCCGTTTATAACTTGGACATAGCTTTCCACCCCGTTATAGTAGAGGTTGAGACTGTTGGGAGCCTTATGAAGCACAACGCTCTGCTCCATCGTTAGAGGGTCCAAATAGTTCAAGTCTACAAGCATGCCATCTTCATACACCTTCTCTATCCAAGCGTTACCGCAGATAGCGCAATCTAATACGGCGTCCATCAACAGCCCGTCCAAATTTACCTCCTCAGCAAATTCATCAACAACCTTCTTCGCCTCCCAATCCTCAGCCTCGGTATGGTAGCCAGGCCCCACAATCATCTCCACCGTCGCATCAATAGCCGCAGTCACAACACCTACAGTTTCGTATCGAGCATAACATGTCTGGAAGCTGAAAGGCGCCTTCTGACCGCGGCCCCAAAGGTTGGGCAAACCCGCTACACGGCCTGTTGAGCGGGTATGCAAATTACCAGCTTCACCGCCAGTGAACCACTCTCGAAACCTACGCCAGACCTGACTCAAAACTTCTCCCTCCAACTTAACACGCCGCCAACACTCTCAAGAGCCATGTGGCAAGCCAACATGAAAGCCCAGAACCGGTCATCATGCGTTCGTTCTGGATGGGAAAAGATGAAGTGGCCATCCTTACTCATCTCGTAACGCTCCACATTCAACTCAGCGATTAGGCAGCGATCATAAGGTATCTTGATTCGGCCTTGAAGCATGGCTTGCTTAACAGGGACCGCGACCTCCTCTTTACTGGCCCTGGTGAAGTTGACGCCTTCCACATTCGGAATGCCAGCTCTTGCCATCTCCTCGACAATATAGTCTCCTACACCAGTCATGTCCGCTTTCACACCGACCACATGATTATACCGGTCACTAAGAGCTTTCACGTAGCCAACTACACTAGCGTAAGGTGTCTCTAAGCTTGGGCGCCAGAGGTGAACCAGCCGCAGTGTCCCATCGGGGCGACGATCCACAACTGCCACTACACTGTAGTCTTGGTGCTTTCCGAAGTCGCAGCCCACGTAAAATTCACCCTCGGGCTCAGCTTCAAATGGATAGTAGTCCCAGTCTCGCCCAGCCACCAAGGGCGTTGGGTCTATACACCGAGCGATCAGGTCGCTACTTAGAAACACGTTAACATCCTCCACAAACTCACATTCATATTCGCGGCGGAAGACCTCAGGCGGGCTGCTTTTCCGCGCCTCCTCGACAATGCTCTCCTTCGCAACGCCAGCCGCCACGGCGTCGCGCCAGTTGGCGAAATGGCGGCTATATCCTGAATTTTCCCCACAGACCCTATAATAGAAGCCCTTCGTGCTCCAGGGTGTAGAGGAAACGATAAGCCAACCATCCGTAGAGGTGAGCATCGGGTGAAGGGTTCCATAGAAGATCCCTTCCGGGTCACGGAAGAAGTCAGCCTCATCCACAAGGATCATGTGAGCCGTATAGCCACGGAGTGTATCAGGATTGGCTGGGAGCGCGACTATTCGACTCCCCTCCCAGAGGTATATCGTGGTTCTTAAAGCCCTTTTGACGATGAGGCGCCTAGCATCATGGGGTATCCTCTCAATTAGCCTAGTTACTATGTCGCGGAGGTTGATGCTCTGACGCAACGAGGGTGATACTATTAGAGTTGTGGTTGGAGTGTGGCAGACTGCAAACCAGAGAGCCTTGAGAGCGAGGCAGGTGGACTTGCCGCTCTGACGGCTCCATTTGAGCACCACCCTCTTAGAGTTATCCTCTAGGAATTTTCTTTGGTATGACACAGGTTTGAACTTGAGGAGGAGCTCAGCAAACCTAGCTGCGTTCCTTCCCGCCTCCCTAAGAAGACCAGCTGCTTCACTTGTAAGCTTCGAGATTTCACATCACCCAGAGCTATATCCTGCGTAGCCCAGCTGATAAAAGAACCCCTATGGTGTTTAACAGACTCGCGTTTTAGGTGATACGACTAATTGCCTGCCACCAACACTAGACAGACTCGCGTATGCGAACATTTTCACACGTTTTAATTCTGGACGAGGAGTTCTTTGAGCTGGTGTTCCAAGCCCTCTTTCAGCTCAGCAACCTGACCTCTGGTGAGGCGATACCGGCGGCTAATAGCCAACTCCGCGGAGAGCTTGCTCAACATCTCCAAAAGCATAGCCTTAGCCTTGAAAGCCGTCTGCAACCCTCTCAAATCTTCAAGCTCCTCTATCTTTCTATCCACGGTGCGAATGTCTATGAGCGTCTTGACCATCTCCGCCACAATCACATCATCACAAGCTGGATTATAGTTGCCCAAAGCTTCAAGAGCCTTGATAAGCTTGGACTTGAGCGGCTTAAAGATGGGGTGCCTCTCCGTAGCGCGGGGGATCTTCAACGGTCTCTCAATCAGCCATGGCTGTCTGTCGGATGACTTCTCGCGGAAATACCATCCCATCGCCAAACCTACGCCGAAGCCCAACGCGTCAACATTCGGCGCCCTCAAGACTAACAGAGTTATGTAGCCTATTAGGGCTGTAAGAGCGACCAGGCCACGCCAGTCATACTCGTATAAGGCGAAGCCCTTTAAAGTCAGCCTGCGACTTTTCAGAGGACTTAACATGTATGTAGACCACCTTATAGGCTAACCCCGACTTTAATATTCGCAACGGCTTCTTCTTGGATTTCCTAGTGAGGACTCTGATCTTCTCGATTATTCCAGTTGGGATGCTGAGAAACCGGTAGCCATAGAAGGTCTCCTCGCTGATGAGGATGAGATAGTTGTCCCTAATCCCATAGACGCGGCCGGTAACTACTATTTGCGTGTGGTAGTCTCGCTCTATATCCTCAGGTGTCGCATCCCGCATCTCACATGCGTCACACCATGTCACCTCGACGTAGTGGTCGGGTTGAAGCCTACCGAGTACGTCAAGCACTTCCTTGGATGGACGTTGCTGCAGTTCCAACCTTCAACCTCCTCAAGCCCACATATCTTTTGAAGTCCACTACCCCTACAATTCTAGGCAGTATCAGGTAGCTGGAGTAAGTGGCAGTACTCCTCTCATTCACTTTGAAATACAGCGGATGAGCAGCTAGCCCCCAGCGCATACAGAGGATATTGATGAAGTTGGACTGAATTGTGAAGAGATATTCGCCGAGACTCTGAGTCACACCGCACTCAGGTTCTCCTCCCACATAAAAGTCTTGTAGATAGTAGCGACGGAGATCAGCACTTCCATGCCGGCGGAAGTTGAAGAGGATGCCGTCGGTAAGACTGACTACCATAGCCCTCTCAACTCTATACCGCTCGAAGAACCGCTGCACCTGGAGCGAAGGGCATCCGAAGGCGTCGAAGTCAACATATGTGATGTGCCCCTCCAACTCAGCTAGATCGCCTGACTCAAGGAACTCGAGGTTGTCCCGCTGGAGGCAGATAGCGTGAGGATACTCGGACATATTACGTTTCAGAACTTTGAAGTATTCAGGGTTCTTCTCGACAGAGATGAGGCGGCGGCATCCTTTTGCGTAGAGCCAAGAGAGCAGACCTTTGCCCGCGAAGAGATCGAGAACCACCTCGTGTGGTGCCAGTAGATTGTAAGCCTGCATCCTAAGGCTGACCTTTGTGGGGTTTGCCTCCTCAACGTGGGCGCTTCCCGGCGTTCGGTAGCTGGGCCCTGTGAAGAGGCGCCTAGGGAGGCCCCACCTTGGCCTCTCCACGTTATCCTCCTCTGAGGCTGGGGTTGAGGTAGGTGGGGCTCCTTAAAACCTCACCACGCTCTATCCTAAGGCTTGGGTAGTCGCCCATGGCGATCTCTTCAGCGCGCTCAACATCATAGTAAGCTTCCCGCCAAAGTCGCCGCCTCTCCTCACCCGCAGCTGATCTACGACCTCTATGAGTCATACTGGTCGCCCCTAACCCGCACACATCCCCAACCAACCGTTGGGGCAGGCGAAAGTTCGACGAGAGTAGCAGAGGGTTAAAAAATATATAAGTCGTGACGAAAGAAACCGTGGCGTTACCGATGATTGTCGCTGGTTGCTGCCTGTTATTGCTTAAACCCGTGTGCCCTCTTTGTTTCTTCTGGCAAGAGGTCAAGTTGGCAGAGAGACTGTATGAGGAGGGTTCTGACAGTTGCACTCAACGTAGGGTCGCCTCTTACTCGCTGGACGTACTCCACCAGCTTCCAAAGTGAGCCAGGTAAGCTAACGTTTCGTGTCCGAGTGGGATCTTTTCGAGGTTCAATTGTGGCAGGCGGTCTACCAGGTTTATACGCCAACGCAGACACCTTGAAGTGAATCCCGTAAGGGTTAGGTATAGGTTTAATTGACAACCTCGCTACTCGCCGAGTAACCTAGCATACGTTTATTTCGAAATGAATACCTCCCTCGGAAGGAGGTGTCAAATGGCATTTAAACGAGTTTTATAAGAACTCGTAAAATTCACTAGCCTCATAGGGCTTTCATGCGGGCTCCTAGATGGGCGGATTTATTTCAACCTCAAAGCTGTAAACCTTCAATCTTACCCAGTATGAGTTAACCTTTGATTTGCAGGGTACAGCTCAATGAGCCCTTATGATGATCTCCCCGTCTCTGCGTGTGAACTCGATTTCCTTACCTACGAGGTCGCTTACATCCAGCCCTTTCGGGAATCTTACCTCATACACGACTCTCACATAGCGGCGCTTGTAACCAACTTCCACCTTACCGGTCGCAGGGTCAACTCTCTGGAATCTCTGGTAATACTGCCGAACTATCCGGCGGCGTATCTTCGGACCCCTGCCCACGGATACAACCCCACATGAGATCAGGATGGGAGAAGTTAAAAGGTATAGAGGTAGGCTAAACTATTAGATTCCACGTTAACTGGATTGTTGGCTGTCTGGTGGGAGTATGTTTATTGAGAGTATATCGGTTATAGGTTTGGGGTTCGTAGGGCTGGCAACCTCTGTCAGCTTTGCTGATAGAGGTTTTAGAGTTTATGCAGTCGACCAAGATAAGGGCAAAGTAGTCTCAGTCAAGGCTGGGAGAACTCCATTTTACGAGCCCGGAGTGGAGCCCCTAATCCAGAAGGGATTAGACAGCGGTCTTCTCAGGTGTGTAGACAGCGTAGAAGAGGCCGTCCTCAGTAGTGACGTAACCTTCATCGCCGTAGGAACACCAAGCCGGCCAGATGGTAGCATCGATTTAACCTATGTGAAGCAGTCGGCGGTGGAGATAGGGGCAGCCTTGCTGAAGAAGGCGGATTACCATCTCGTGACTGTTAAGAGTACGGTAGTTCCTGGGACCACCCGCAACTTAGTCAAGCCTGCCCTTGAGGCTGCCTCTGGTAAGGTGGCTGGAGTAGGCTTCGGGCTAGCTATGAGTCCTGAGTTCTTTAAGGAGGGATCAGCTCTCCATGACACGTTCAACCCTGACAGAGTCGTAATTGGCGAGTATGACGCGAAGTCTGGCAACATCCTAGAAGACATTTTTAGGAGGTTCTACTGTGAGAGGCAACCTCCCATCCTTCGTATGAGTCTCGAATCTGCGGAGATGGTGAAGTATGCGAGCAACGCCCTCCTCGCAGCTAAGATCTCCTTCATAAACGAGATCGCCAACATCTGTGAGCTCCTTCCAGGCGTAGATGTGGCAGAGGTAGCTAAAGGTGTCGGGTTAGACCAACGGATAGGCGCAAACTTCCTGAACGCAGGACTTGGCTTCGGTGGCTCCTGCTTCCCTAAAGATTTGAGAGCGTTGATCAGCTTCTCCCAAACCTTGAACTATGAGCCAGACATATTAAAGGCAGTCCTCAAGGTAAACGACTCGCAACCTCTTCGAGGTATTGAAATTGCCAGAAATCTCCTGGGCGACCTAAAAGGGCGGAGGGTTGCACTTCTTGGGTTGTCTTTTAAGCCTGGGACCAGCGACATCAGGGAGGCCGCCTCTCTCAAGATAATCAGTCGCCTACTTGAGGAAGGTTCGGAGGTGGTTGGATACGACCCCGTGGCAATCCCAGAGGTTAAGGTTGTCCTTGGCGACAAAATCAGATACGCCTCCTCCGCCCTCGAGGCAATAAACGACGCCGAATGCTGTATCATTGTGACCGAGTGGGAGGAGTTTAAGAGACTTAGGCCGGAGGACTTCAAAGCTAGGATGAGGAGGCCGGTCATTGTTGACGGCAGAAAGATTTACAACCCAGCCGAGTTCCGTGGAAAACTGACTTATGCAGCCATAGGGTTGGGGCCTAAATAGGCATCTGGCAGGCGTATTCCGTCACGTAAGCAATTTATTGTGGTGATGGATAGATCATTCTCGGTCGTGGTCGTGTGTCTTATGGTTAGGAGAGCTGTGATTCCTGCAGCAGGCTTAGGGACGAGGTTGTTTCCAGCAACGATTGAGCAGCCGAAGGAGATGCTCCCCATCTTCGCAAAGGGGAGAGATGGCAAAATCTACGTCAAACCCATACTCCAACTTGCCTTCGAACAACTCTTCGACAGCGGCATCCGAGAGTTCTGTTTCATTACCGGAAAGGCGAAGAGGGCGATCGAGGACCATTTCACCCAAGATCACCAAGTGATCTCGCTCCTAAAGGCGAAGAATCGGAGTGAATGCGCCAGTGAGATTGAACGATTCTTTAAGATGATCGACGAGTCCACCATAGTCTGGGTAAGCCAACCTGGGCCTAGAGGTTTCGGTGACGCTGTCTATAGAGCTCGCCCCTTCGTGAAGGATGAAGACTTCTTTGTATATGCGGGTGATACTTACATCTCTACGAGTAGGGGGTCGATCCTAGAGCGTATATTGAAGGTTCAAGATGAGTTCAGGGCGGAGGCAACCTTCCTCGTGGATGAGGTTGAGAACCCTCGACCCTACGGGGTCATAGAAGGGGAGCCCGCATGTGAGGGCGTCTATAGGGTGAAGAGAATAGTAGAGAAGCCTCAGATACCACCCTCCAACCTCGCAGTCGTCGCTGTTTACCTCTTCAACCCAATAATTTTCAAAGCGTTAGAAAAGGTCTCAGCCGACAACGGTGGGGAGATCCAGTTGACAGATGCCATCCAGATGTTGGTGAGCTGGGGCTTCGGCGTGTACGCCGTCAAACTCCTCCCCGGCGAACTCCGTGTCGATGTAGGGGAGCCTGCAAGCTACTGGGAAGCCCTCCGTCTCTCCTACGAACGCTCCAAGGCTTAGTAGTGTTCGCCAGCAAAGCCCTGCCCGGAAAGGTCACATGCCCAAAACCCAAAACTCCCGAGCTCAACTTGCAGCTAAAGTTCTACCACACTTAACGGCGCGAAACAGTTTAACCTCTCTGTGATCTCAAGCATCGATTTTTTTGAAAAAACTAGCGCCGTGCCGGCTGCCTTTTTTTAAAGGTTTAAGTTTCAGTGATGGCGGGGTTCTATATTTTTCGATCTAAACCAGTTTACCGTCTTTGTGAGCCCCTCTTCGAGCGTTGTCTCGGGTTGCCAGCCTAGGATGGTCTTGGCTTTGGTTATGTCGGGGCATCTCCTTTTCGGGTCATCTCTGGGTAGAGGGTGGAAGGTGATTTTCGACTTGCTCTGGGTTATCTCCTTTATCTTTTCGGCGAGT
The DNA here is from genome assembly GCA_038883335.1 of Candidatus Bathyarchaeia archaeon. Lineage (NCBI taxonomy): Archaea > Thermoproteati > Candidatus Bathyarchaeota > Bathyarchaeia (SeqCode) > Bathyarchaeia archaeon. The sequence continues at coordinate 10,197 of JAVZMI010000010.1, read as the reverse complement.
TGGAGGATGGTTATTTCGTGAGGGTTCCCTATATTGAATATTTCGCCTCTAGCCTTAGGATTAGTTAAGATGTCCCATATACCTATTAGGGTGTCTGTTATGTAGCAGAAGCTCCGCGTCTGGGAGCCATCCCCGTAGACAGTTATATCTGCGCCCCTAAGGGCTTGGGTTATAAACCTGGGGAGGGCCCTTGCGTAAGCACCGTCTGCTCTGATCCTTGGCCCGTAAGTGTTGAAGATCCTCACAACCCTCACATCAAGCCCATACTCACGAATGTAGGCCACGCAAAGAGCCTCCCCGAAACGTTTGCCCTCATCGTAACAGGAGCGTGGACCCACGGGGTTGACGTGCCCCCAGTAGGTCTCAGGTGTAGGTATGATTTGGGCGTCACCGTAAACCTCGCTCGTCGAAGCGTATAAGAATGTAGCTCCATACCTCCTAGCTGTTTCAAGCATTCCAAGCGTCCCCAAGGAGTTTGCCTTCAGGGTCTCGATTGGGTGCATCTGATATTCTTCCGGTGACGCTCTACTCGCAAGATGGAGTATCAAATCCAGTTTCTGATCAAGACGGAAGGTTTCTGCATCGCCTTGGATGAAATGGAAATTCTCAAGCCTTCTAAGGTGTGCTATGTTCTCCAATACTCCAGTAGCCAAGTTATCCAAGCACCATACCTCCGCGCGTGCCTCCACCAGCAGATCACAGAGCCAGCTCCCCAAGAAACCGGCGCCTCCAGTTACGAGAATCTTCATACCCGCAAGATCTGGAGGAACCTTAGAGGCAACTCTCTCTATGTCAACTTGGACTATTCGTTCCAACCAAAGCCCCCCATATACTCGCCACAATTATAAAGGAGCTCCGAGCCTTTAAACACAACCGGGGCCTAGCTACTACCACTGCCAAATAGCGTTAAAGCCTGCTGGGGGATATTCGACTCCAAATCCTCCTCGGGCCCCATTAATCGAACTTAAATAAAATCCAAGGCACATGATCGGAAGGATAGACGGTAAACGACTCAGAGTGACTCTCGATCGGCTTTCTGAATATCGCTTTTTAGAGCGACTCGCCGAGAAACCCAGCTGGGTTTCTATAGGCATTGCTAAGTATAACTGAACACCCGCAAAGTGTAGTATCACATTGTGAAGTATCCGTAATTATGCCAGCCTACAATGAGGAGGAGTATATCGCGCAAGCGGTTTGGGAGGTTGACTGTATATTGAGAGGGATAAGTGAGAGTTACGAGATAGTAGTTGTAGATGATGGGAGCGTAGACCAGACTAGGCGGCAAATACAAAACTACGCGCGAACTCACCAACACATCAAGGTTGTAGGTTACTCTCATAATATGGGTAAGGGTTACGCCCTAAAATACGGTTTCAGCCAAGCGGCAGGTGAGAAGATTATTCTACTAGATGGTGACAGAAATATTAGCCCTGAACAAATCGGAGCATATTTAAAGGCTTTAGAGGGTGCGGACATCGCTATAGCTTCCAAGAGGCACCCACAATCAAAGGTCAAATCACCTCTAAAGAGGAAGTTTCTAAGCAGAGCCTTTCACCTTTTGGCCAAGTTGCTAGTAGGCGTGAAGGTAAGCGATACTCAAACTGGCTTGAAGGCTTTTCGTAGGAGGGCGCTCGACGCTATCTTAAAGATGCAGAGGGTTAGGGCGTACGCTTTTGATGTCGAAGTTCTCGCTCTCGCCGCCATATTAAGGATGCAAGTTGTAGAACTCCCGGTCAAGATGGAGTTGACTGGCGACATCAGCTTCCGCAGCATACTACGCATGTTCTCAGACCTCCTCGGGATAGCATACAGACTCAGAGTCAAGAGATCGTACCAATGTAGCTTATCGTGAAAACTGTCTGCGCCGATTAGTTTGAACTCGAGTTGAAGTGTGATGACTGAAGAGTTCTCTTTACGTAACCCTACTTTCTCAATTATTATCCCATGCAAGACTATCGGCGTATATGAGCTTGAGTGCATCGCTGGTTGTTCAAGATTGAACTACAAAAACTTCGAGGTTTTAATCCTACCCGACACGGCTTCAAGCCTTGAACTCGAAGATCCGCGGTTCAGGGTGGCGCCAACCGGTCACAAGAGACCCTCTGCGAAGAGGAACCTTGGCATAAGACTCGCCTCAGGTGAGATAATCGCGATGATAGATTCAGATGCCTACCCAGATAAGTATTGGCTCACTAACGCACTCAAATATTTCCGCGACAGAACAGTCGCGGGAGTCGGGGGGCCCTCGCTGACCCCGGAGGAAGACAATTTGAGGCAGAAGGCAACTGGGGCTATACTTGGATCCAGAATCGCCACAGGTAAGCTGGCATGTAGATACACTCCCTCCAAGTTGGCAGTAGACGATGACCTCCCCACATGTAACCTAATGATCCGCAAGGCGATCTTCGAGAGACTTGGCGGTTTCAATGTGGACTACTGGCCAGGGGAGGACACCTACCTGTGCCTACAAATCACCAAGGGCCTGGGGATGAGAATAGTCTACAGCCCAGACGTAGTGGTATACCACCATAGACGCCCACTCTTCCTCCCTTATCTCAGACAAATTTGGTCTTATGGGCTGCATAGGGGTTTCTTTGCTAAGAGGTACCCGGAGACCTCCCGTAGACCCCTCTACTTTGCACCCTCAATGCTTCTGGTAGGGTTGGTCTCAGGCATACCCTTATCGCTAATGAATTTCGTGCTGGGGGTCGCATTCGTTGCGCTGGCATCCGTCTATCTTGCTATGTGCTTGTTCGAAGGTTTGAAGACTCGAAACCTCAAGTTGCTCCCACTGGTATTTAGTGGGGTGATATCGACGCATTTAACATATGGGGCAGCCTTTCTGAAAGGTCTCCTAGTTAGGAGAATTAGAGAATAGCCTTCAGAGTTGGATGGGGCAGGCGGCGAGCTGGTGATGGAAGAGTGAAGGTCGCTATATCGTATCCACCCATCAGTAAAGGTGGAGGTACACCGTTGTTGGCTCAGAACAGGCAGTTTCAATGGTTCAATGCGCCAACTTACATATACCCGATGGTACCTGCTTACGCGGCAACTTTGCTTAGACAGGAGGGCCATGAAGTCGTCTGGGATGATGGGATTGCTGAGGAGAAGACCTATGAGCAATGGCTTAAAGGGGTAGTTAGCAGGCGGCCTGAAATTATAGCTTTGGAGACTAAGACACCCCTCGTCAAAAGGCATTGGCGTATTATAGATGACCTGAAGCGACATCTGCCAGATACTAGGGTTGTCTTGATGGGCGACCATGTCACAGCTCTACCCTTAGAGTCATTCGAGAAGTCTAAGGTGGACGCCGTACTCACTGGCGGGGACTTCGACTTCCTACTCTTGAATCTGGTCAGATGGCTGGATGGTAGAGGTGAGTTAGAGCCTGGAATCTTTTACCGGGATAGTGGCTATGTAAAGAGCACAGGCGAGTTTAGGTTGACACATGACCTAAACTCTCTACCATTCATCGATAGGGAACTTACAAATTGGAGACTCTATGCCTACAAGAATGGAAATTTCAAGCGTACCCCTGGAACATACACTATGGTGGGGCGTGACTGTTGGTGGAGGAAGGATGGAGGCTGCACCTTCTGTGCTTGGACACAGTTATACCCTAACTTCAGAGTTCGGAAGCCCGAGTTGCTTGTTGGCGAGGTTGAGTTTCTTGTTGAGAGGTATAAGGTTCGAGAGGTCTTTGATGATACAGGAACTTTTCCGGCAGGAGGGTGGCTGAGGAAGTTTTGTCGTCTAGCTATAGAGAGGAGGTTAGGTGAAAAAGTTTACCTTGGTTGCAATATGCGTTTTGGAGCCTGCACATTCGACGATTATAAGCTTATGAAAAGAGCTGGTTTCAGGATGCTCCTATTCGGTTTAGAGTCCGCAAGTCAAGAGACACTAAGCAAGATCAATAAAGGTTTAACTGTGGAAGAGATTGTCGATTCTTGCAGACTTGCTAGACTAGCTGGCTTAGAGCCGCATTTGACGATAATGGTCGGCTACCCTTGGGAGTCAAAAGAGGAGGTATGGGAAACTTTCAATTTAGCTAAGAAACTATTTGAGAGAGGCTGGGCGCACACGCTTCAAGCGACCCTTATGGTACCATACCCGGGCACAAAGATGTTTCAATACTGTAGAGATAATGGATTGCTCACAACCCTAGACTGGAATGACTACGACATGAGAAGGCTTGTAACGAAGAGCCCACTAGGCGAGAGAGACGTGAAAGAAATAACTCAGGCGATGTACAAATTATTCTTCAACCCAAAATATATGCTCAGGAGACTCTGCCATATTAGGAGACTGGAGGATCTATCTTTTATAGGGAAAGGCTTCATAAAAGTGATAGCCCACATAAAGGATTTCACACATGAAAGTGGAGGATCCTGTTGAGGAGAGACTTATTCTGCTAAAAGTTTTTGGGCTATAGATGTCAGCGTAGGCGATGTCTTCACGAGGTTTGAGATCTTATAGTAGAGCTTCACCCCACCGGGGGTTATTCTGAAGAAGAAAGCCAAATCTGCGAGAGTTAAAATTCTCATACCAAACAAGGTGAACGTGTATACTATAAAGGCGGTAATCAGGTATAGCGGGAGGAGTACGAGTTCAAACTCCGAATAAGCGGCTAGACTGTATAATGCTATGGCTGTCAAGCCTGATGCGGCTGCACTTCCTTTCAAAGCTCTACGGTCGAAGGAGACTCGCAGATGCCTCGAGCCAAGATAAATAAGCAGAAGCAACATGGTGAGGTACATAAGAGCCCGCCCTAAGGCTACGCCTGACAAGGCGTAAAATGCTGAGATGCTGAGGCTTCCTATCAACTCTACGGCTGAGGCTACAGCCAATATGGCTAAGACCACTCTAGTTTTGCCTATCGCTATTAGTGCTGAGGTTATTGCTACTGAGAAGCCGTAAGTAGACATTCCGATGCAGATGAGGGCTAGCGGCAGTGTGCCGTCCACGTATACGGCGCCGCCTAGGATGAACAATGCTAAAGGTGAGAGGGCTGCTAAAACTAGCGATGCAGGCACGAATAATAACGAGATATAGCGGCTAGACATCCTGAGAGCATCAGAGACCCCTTCAATTCCTTGTTGCCCATGCGTTTCGCTCATGCTGGGCGTGAGTGTCATCATAAGAGGTAGACCGAATATGGTCGATATAACGGCGGCTGCATTCATTACAACGACGTATACCCCGAGAATGTCTACGCCTAGAAAGCAAAGGACGATTAGCTGGTCTATCGAGTTCGTGGCATAAGCCAGAGTGTAGACTCCCATCAAAGGTAAGGAAAAGTTTAACAATTCCTTTAAAGGAATCGCCTCTCTCGGGGCTCCTTGACCTGGATCTTGGCGAAATAACTGCCTCCACACTACTGGTGTTGCGAAGCTTACTACCACCACGCTGAAAAGCATCCAACCCAAAACTACTCCTGTGACGCCAAGCCCGATTATTAACAATACAACGGTGAGTACCATACGAGCTATCTGAGCCGCAAACCTAGCCCAAGCCAAACGTGCAAACTTTTGAAGAGCTTGAAGAAAACCTAGAGCCATAGACTCCATTACGGCTAAGAAGGTAGCTAAGGCTACGACTTGGAAAAAAGCCACATAACCTTGGGACCCTAGCGCCACCTCTGCGAGAGGTTGCGCGAGGATGAATAGAGTAGCCGTGGTGATGCTTGCGGTTGATACAGAGATTATGAGTATGCGTTTAGCCGTTGAGGCTGCTTTTAAATCATCACCCTTGGCTTTAAGGAGGGGGACATACCTTGTGACGGCGTAGTCAAGCCCTAAAAGTCCAACCATCCCTGCGGCAGTAGTAATAATACGGCTGGCACCGTAAACTCCCATCTCCGTCTGCGTCAAGAAACGCGCCATGAACATGAAGAGCAAAACACCTATTATGGCGTTGACAAAGCTCTGCGCTGCAATGATGCCTGTGCCTTTAGCTGCCTTGATAAGCCCCTCATTCTCTGCCGTCATACCAAAACCTCATCCTACGTAATAGAACTGCATGATCCCATCAGCTTAATCTAATAATACTTACTAATACCCCACCTAAGAGATACTACTAAAAGTTACCGAAGATTTCATTATTCATAAGGCGCCTAGCGGGTTGAGCGCATACGGAAAAGCCACCTTCCATAAGCGTCATAATACCAACCCTAAACGCGGCTAAGACGCTACAACTGTGTTTAGAAAGTATAAGAAATCAAGACTACCCAAAAGAGAAACTTGAGATCATAATTGTCGATGGAGGCTCAACAGACTCCACAGTCGAGATAGCGAAGATTTACGCGGTCGATAAGATTATTTCTAACCCTCTGAGGACTGGCGAGGCTGGCAAGGCTGCAGGTTTGAAGGTTGCCGTGAACGACCTCATCGCACTTATAGACTCAGACAACATATTGGAAGGCCAAGACTGGCTGAATAAGATGACAGCGCCCTTCGTAGACGAGGAAATCGCTGGGACTGAGCCTTTATATTTTACCTATCGGAGAGGTGACGGTTACATAACCAGATACTGCGCCCTTCTAGGAATGAATGACCCCCTCTGCCTCTTCCTAGCCAACTATGACCGGTATAGTCTCGTAACAGGCAGGTGGACTGGGCTAAACGTTGAGGAGGAGGACAGGGGAAGCTACCTAAAAATACGGTTAAGAGAAGACCAAATCCCAACTATGGGTGCCAATGGCTTCCTAGTTAGAAGAGAGCTTTTGCAAGACTGTCATGTAGGTGACTACTTCTTTGATATAGATGTCGTGTATGAGCTTGTTAAGAGGGGGCATGTAAATTTTGCCAAGGTTAAGTTAGGGGTAGTTCACCTCTTCGCTCCATCCCTATCAACCTTCATCAGAAAACAGAGGAGAAGGATTAGAGATTACCGCCACTATAAAAGGTTAAACTTGAGGGTATATCCTTGGGCTGCTGTGAGCAAGATAAAACTCGTTAAATTCATAGCCTACACGACTCTCCTCGTCCCCTTAATCGCTCAGATACTCAAGGGAAGTAGGAGGATGAGAGATTGGGCGTGGCTGTTCCACATTCCAGCATGTTGGATAACCCTAATAACTTATGCATCAGAGTTTGTATTAGGCGGCTTTAAAGCTACACCTGAAGATAGGAGTAAGTGGCAGGGATAATAGTTTAACCCATAACGAAGAGGGCGCACTCCACCATAGGCTGGTGAGATAACGGTGGCCGTAGATGGATTCTTCATCACGGGTGGGGCTGGCTTCATTGGAAGCCACTTAGCGAGAGAGCTTGCCAAATGGAACCAACCGATCACTGTCTTCGATAACCTATCGAGCGGAAGCTTAGAAAATCTCAAAGAATGTTTTAATCTTGAGAATTTTAGGTTCGTGAAAGGTGACCTCCTAAACTTCAGCGACGTGCTTCCTGCCGTGAAAGGGCATGGCGTAATTTTCCATCTTGCAGCCAATCCGGAGATCAGAACTGGCTCAATCAGCCCTGAGATTCATTTCAAACAGAACATAGTCGCAACCTACAACCTTTTGGAAGCAGTAAGGAAGACTGGTGGGATCAAGTTATTTGCCTTTGCATCTTCATCCACAGTCTACGGTGACGCCTCAAAGAAGCCCACCCCCGAAGACTATTCGCCACTCATGCCCATCTCAGTCTATGGGGCTTCAAAAGTCGCCTGCGAAGCCTTAATCATGGCATACGCTCACAATTGTGGGTTTAGAGCGGTGATCTACCGCTTGGCTAACATTGTAGGACCTGACAGCACACACGGTGTAATATTCGATTTCATGAAGAAACTTGATAATGACGAGACAACACTTGAAATACTTGGAGATGGAACGCAGACCAAGGCATATCTTCACATAGATGACTGTGTCAAAGCGATGCTCACCAGCTTTGACAAAACCCAAAGCCAAGTTGAGATCTTTAACGTAGGCTCGAGAGATCAGATCGATGTGAGAACCATAGCTGAGATAGTCATAGAAGAAAGGAAGCTTAAGAATGTAAAACTTCGATGCACTGGGGGGTTGATGGTGGAAGAGGGTGGAAAGGAGATGTCAAAAATATGCTTTTGGACACTAGGAGGCTTGAAGCGTTAGGATGGAGACCTCACTATAATAGCTATGAGGCGGTGAAGTTGACGGTCAAATCAATCATTGAGAGGTTTAAAGAAAGATAACCTCGGAAGGCTGTGAGTTGAGACTTAACCACGTTTCGGCTATACTCAGCTAGTCTTATAGAAAGTACGCCTCCACGCGATTAGAGGATGCCGCCTATGAGTAGGGGTGTGCTCATGATAACTCCATTCTGCAAACCTAACATAGGTGGAGCGGAAACCTACCTGGACAGTTTATGCAATTACCTGAGTAGCAGGAGTTACAGGATATTTGTCGTTTCCTACCAGCCTCTAACCACAAGAGTGAAGGGTAAAAGATTAGAACGGAAGGATTATATAGAGATCCATAGGGTTCCATGGATTGGCGGCAATCTATTTCCGAAGTTAATGCCTTACCCTATCTTAGAATTTTTATACCTAACGCCAGCCCTACTTATCTACTCCTTCTTCTTTATGTTAACACACTCAAAAGATGTCGACGTTATTCACGCCCACGGTTTGAATGCCGCCTTGATCGGGAAGTTATTGAAAAAATTATTCTCTAAGAGATGCGTCTTCAGCCTGCACGCAATATATGAGCTGGACAGGCGGCCAATCTTGGCGAGGATGGTAAGGTGGATATCAACATCCCTAGACACCATATTCGCGCTGGCTGAAAGGTCGAAGGAAGACTTGGAGGCAGGTGGTTTACCAAAAGGTAAGATAAAAATTGCCCCTCAATGGGTGAATTTAGACGTCTTTAAACAATTGGATAGGTCTGTCTGTAGAAGAGAGTTAGGGTTGGAAGGGAAATTCGTCGTTCTATTCGTAGGAAGACTCATAGAGCCGAAGGGAGTAACTTTACTACTTGAAATTGCCTCTAAGATTGAGGCAGAAGATATAGTTTTTCTATTCGTAGGCGACGGCCCTCTTGCGACTAAAGTGAAGATGGAAGCATCGGTTAAGAAGAACATATTGTTTGCTGGGAAAGTTTCAGAGGATAAACTAGTAGAATACTATAACGCTGCGGATGTGTTCGTACTTCTTTCCCAATATGAAGAAGGCTTTGCCAGAGTGGTTTTAGAGACACTAGCATGCGGAACCCCGATAATCGCCTCCAATAGAGGGTGCCTACCAGAAATGGTTGACTCCTCCGTCGGGATTTTAATAAACCCAACCATCGACGAGGCTCGCAACACAATCTTACTCCTCTACAAAAACCCTGACTATCTCAATAAGCTGAGGGAAAACTGCAGAAGATACTCTGAAGAGCATTTCACTGATAGAAACGCAAAGATAATAGAGGAAGCTTACAGTGACCAATAATACATTAAACAGGCGCAAACTGGATACTCAGTTTATTAGTCTTCTTCAACCTAAGAAGATAAGCTACGAGTTTTTGGTAAAAAATAAACTGTTGCGCCGATATTACTTGGCAACGGGAGATGAAAGGTTTAAAAAAATTTGCGAGATTCACGAAGTGAAAAGGAATATTCTACTCAAAACATTGAGTGAGATTTTAAAAGAGTTCAAGGACGAAGAAGTTAATTGCGTGGTTATTAAACAACATCAAGATTTCTTGGACGACATAGACATATTGGTCGCAAATGGAGGAGAAAAAGAGATTAGAAGATCGGTGGAGATACTTCGCCGTTTAAATTTTCACATCTCAGAAACAAATGATAATAAGATTATGCTCTCTAGAAAAGATGGAGACATTGAATCTAAAATACACCTCCACAGAGAGATCGAGTGGAATGGCTTCATCTTTCACGATAGGCTTCAGATTTGGAAGAATAGGATGGAAGAGAAAGTAGACGGTGTTTCCGCCTATGTTCCTTCCCCAGCGGATCAGATAATAGTACTCTTGGCTCATGCGTTATTCGAGAACTGTGAAATCACTCTTAACGACTCACTGACAGTCAGAGAGATTCTCTCCTCCTTTGATGTTGACGCCAGATACATAATAGGCAATATTAAGCGATGGAACTGGTACCATGAATTTCTCGTCCTGAAAGATCTAATTGGACTTTCCATCTCCAATAGCAAGTTTAAGATTCATGGCATACAGGACCCTTCAGAGTATCCCCTGTGCATCCCGATTATAGTTTA
>JAVZMI010000009.1 GCA_038883335.1 Candidatus Bathyarchaeia archaeon | reverse complement strand
TTGCATCACATACGATGACATTTTCATTCATCGAAAACGCCTTCCTATCTCGAATATCTACAGTCGTAACGTGAAAATTTGCGAGCAACCCTATAATCCAATGCCTATAGGACCCGATGTCTAAAATGGTATTTGGTTTCAGTCTGGCGATCCAAGAAGATGCAAATTCGCATTCAAAATCGATATAGCTCTGCGGATGAAAACCTGCCTCATAGATAATTTTCTTAAAAACTCGAAAGCCCCTACTGTTTCTTTCTACTTCCTCCATTTGGCGCCTGTAATTCGCCTCGAACTCCTTTGGAATTCTGATGCGCGTCCTTTCCAGCCGCAAGCCAAAGATAGAAAGTAATTTATTTATTGGATGCATAAGACTCGACTATTTTTCTTAAGCTGGTAACTTGTATTTGAAGTGATATGCTCCGCATTTTAAAGGGTGTAGCCTAACTTCGAACATTGGATAATATTAAAAGTACAGAAGGCATGCATAATCCTCGTAAGGCGAATAAGTTGAGCGGGTCTATAAGACTACGTTACTCTGGTTTGGTCGCCTTTGGCTCAAGGATCGTCAGCATGCTTACTGGGCTGATATTCATTATCATAGTGACGCGAAATCTTTCAGTTGCAGATTTTGGCATATGGCAGTATATAAGCATCATATTGGGCTATGCTGTTTTTCCATCATCGTTCCTACCTTTCTGGATTACGAGGTTTTACGCTAGGGGCTATTCCATAGGTAAAACGGGAGTTGTGAGCAACCTTATAATAGCTTCGGTTGCTTTTCTAATATTCATTTTTATCTCTATTCCTGCCTCTAACATTATTAAAACTGACATCTCTTACTTCTACATAACCGGTACTCAAATTTTTGTGATGTATTTGTATGCAAGTTTACGTGCCTTGGCTCAAGGTCGGTATCCCCACCTAATCGGTTATGCTGAGATGCTTTTCGAGATTGCGAAGATAATTTTCGCCTTCCTACTCTTTTATGTTCTCCGGATGGGTTTAGTCGGCGCAATCATTGCCGTCATATTCGCCTATGCTGTTGGTTGTTTATTTTATCTCTCGCGTTTTATAGGCGAAATTGGAGAAGATATTAATTGGAGCTTGAGTAAGAAGTGGTTTTCACGTATATGGGTGGCCGCCCCAGATCCCTTTGCCGGATTTTTATACAGCCTAGACTTGCTGGTTTTAGCTCTTATTATACACCAACCTGAGCCGCTGGCTCTATATCGAGTTGCCGCTTCTGTGGCAGTAACGACTCACTTTGCGGCAAGTTTGGCTATAGCGTTGTATCCTAGACTCTTAAGTGGAGGTGGGATCAGGGATGTTGAAGAAATTTTGAAGCTATGCTTGATGTTTTCCATTCCTATGGCCGTGGGAACCTTTGTATTAGCAGAGCCGCTTTTGCATCTTTTCAAATCCGATTATGAGACGGCTACACCGCTATTGAAATTGATGTCGGTGTGGGCGCCTATGGTCCCTTTGATCGTAGTTATGGAGAACGTTATTTTTGGAAGTGTAAAGGTGGATTTGGATGTTAATGTCTCATTCAAGAAGTTGATGAGTAGTATGCTCATCGTATGGCCTCTCACCAAATATATACGTGCATTTGTTGCTCTCCCACTTATCTATTTATTTGTAAAAATATCTCTAGAATATTTCCCACAACAGCCTTATTTGTACGCAACGATTGGCTGCTTTTTAGCCAATTTCATAGCCGACATACTTCTATTCTTATTAGCCTATCAGATATCTAGGAAGGCATTGCAGTTCAAATTTCCCATCAAGAACCTGACCCGGTATTTGGGGGCCGCTACTGTTATGGGTCTGCTCGTATGGATTATTCACCCTGCTAGAAGTTATGAGACTGTTCTGACCGTGGCGGTTGGCAGTTTTGTCTACTTCGCTGTATTGTCGTTGATTGATTCGGAAAGCCGAAAACTCTTCAAAGACGTTTGGGCATATCTTCAATCTTCCAGGAAAGAAACGACAATACCTTAACAAATATGGTTACGGCATTTGCCGTCATGACGAAATCCTTTATAAAAATAAAAATAGATCAAGACTGCTTTGACCTGATGTAACAGCAGATTCTGTTAATATGGCATTTAGTATCTTTAAAGACTTTTGTTTGATATTTTAATAAAGAAGAGTTACCTAGACTTATCGGCGTATTTTCTACTAGAAAACAATCGGGTTGTATCAACAAAGAGAAAAAAAAGTTGGATTCAAAAGCGTAGCGGTGACCTTGAGCACACATTCCTTTGTGCCCTACGTAATCTTACCGCGACGTGTACCCATCGCTTGCCTATAAAATGGGTAATCCTATCCCGTGCCTTGTAATTTGAAAGTCAAAGATAGTAAAAGCTACCGCCACTCTTTGGAGTGAAGCCCTATTGGGGCTGCACCTTATAAAGTATACTTGTCAATTCATCTGCCATTGAAGCCATTAAATATGTTCAGCTATACCATTAGAAGGATTTAATCATCTGAGGGTATTTGCGTGCGCGAGCGGTAGTGTGTCGTATGAGCAACTCTCTGAACGGGCAAAGCTTTAATTCTAAATTTGAGAAAGCTCTCAAGGTATTAATAGTTGGTTACCCGTCTTTTTATGGAGAGAGCGCCTGTTTAGAGAGAGCCTTCTATGGATTGTGCAATGCTCAACTGGTTAATCCGCATCATGGCTATTACTTATCAGATCTGATTAAACATCCTAGTTTCAAAATGTTTCGAAGGATGCTGGGAAGACGTTTTGATAACGCTATTAAGCTCCCTGGGAATACATTCGATTCTCCTGACATGATACTCGTGGTCGACCCAGTGAGGGTAAATTTTGACTTTAGTTGTCACAGTAACGCGAGGAAAGCATACTACGCCATTGACACAATCATGGGTGGATTTGAGGTGCATAAAGAAAGGGTAAAGATCAGTAAGTATGATTATGTGTTCATAGCCCATTATGACTACATAGATAAGTATCGTGACGCTGGTTGTAGGCATGTCTTCTTTCTGCCATTAGCCTGCGATCCAATTGTTCACAAAAGGTTAGATGTGCCTGAAATTTACGATTTTGCATTTGTGGGAAGGTTAGATGGCAAGTATTACGAGCAACGCCGTGTTTTCATGGAGGAGCTAACGAAATTTTTCCCGAAAAGTTTTATCGGTCAAGGCTATCTTCACCATGACTATGTTAAGTTGTATAATATGGCTAAGATTATTGTAAACTTTCACGTATTTCCTGGATTAAACAGGCGAATATTTGAAGCTATGGCATGTGGCCGTCTATTGTTAACGAATGATTTCTCCGGCAGAAATCTGCTTTTTGAAGACGGTAAACACCTGGTAATCTATAAAGACTTGCCTGATGCTGTTGAAAAAATAAAATACTACCTTAAACACGAAGAGGAGAGAGAAACCATAGCGAGAAACGGTCAAAATGAGGTCTATTCTAAGCATACATGGCTACACCGAGCAAAGTATATTTTATCAGTAATGTTGGGAGAGTAGAATCGACTAGAAGCTCATTAAAAAATGCGGCGAACCCATAAAACTAGGGACCACCTGATAGGCTAGAGCCGAGGACGGTTGTTAGTAACTCTGTTATTCGATGTTTGTATGTGTGCTTATCTATCACGATGTTATAACCTTGAACTGCAATACGCTTCCTCTCCTCCTCATGCGATAGATAATAATCGACCCTCTCCTCAAGCTCCTCCAGTTCCCCGTAGAGCACGATATCTCTTCCATCTACGAATAGATCGTTGAGGCCGTTGTCTATCTTGTCAGCCACCACCAACCTGTTACACGCCATACCCTCAAAGACCCTAGCCCCAAGCGTCCCCCTATTTGAGACTTGGAGCACAATCCTAGACATCGAATAAGCGATCGAAGCGTCATGCATGTAACATGCGCCCTTGCCATGCCCGACAGTTAATAGTTTAAATCTACTTCCCAACCTCTCTAACACTGTTCGCCTATCAGGGGTTAGACTCCCCAGAAAGGCGACATCATACTTGACTCCCACATCTTCTAACTTCCTGAAGATGGAGGGGTCAACAGCGTAGGGAAGCCAATGTACCCTACTACAACCCAGCTCCTCCAGCATTGGAATATAATCTTTCTGGCCGCAGAACACATAATCATACCCCCAGACCCCACACCGCGCATATGCCTCTCTAGCCTTGGGGGAGTGAGGGTCAAGAGCGTAGAATACTTTAACCGAGTCCTTAAAACGGTCAAGCTCCAAGCGGGTCTTCACGTAAGGTTCAACAACTAGCACAACATCAGGCTCCCTAGGCAGAGGTCCAAGATGCCTAAGCCTAGTTTTGAAAAGTTTATAGAGTAGCCTAGGCAACCCGAACCTCTTCAAGAACCACTCATGGACATCAAGGTAAACCGTAACCAGATTAACACATTCGTAAAGCGCGTGCTCGAAATACCTTACGATAGAAAAGGGGTTCGAGTCGCAAATCAATAAAACCAGAGGAAAACCTAGCCTATCTTCTGCGGCGGGTAGGGACTCTTTTGCGGCATTCTCCCCTGAAGGGTTCACGCTGGATTTAGGGGCAATAGAACGACGCAACTCAAAGCTCAAAGCTCCTTCACCCGACCCTCTCCCTCGTAAGCTTACGACATTACCCTTATTGAACTTTCGACAGATGGGAAAAAAGAATTGTATAAAACACGCCAGAAGATGTTATAGAATAGCAAGCTGAATTAGAGATATAAAAATTCAGCAAAGAATAGGTTAAGGATCCTAGGGAGCATGTAGTAGATGCATCATAATCTCCCGCTAACCTTCACTGATGAAAGTGATTCACCATTATTAACGGTGGCTATGCCGTTAAAGAACAGTGCATGGTGTATAAAGGATACACTGGACTCCTTAGAGAGTCAAACCTACCCGAAGAGACGTATCCAGCTAATATTCGTTGATGGTTACTCTACAGATGAAACCTACAGCAAGATTCTAGCCTGGGCTGACGAGCACAGACACGAATATTATGAGATAACAGTCCTGAGGGAGAAGAGTAACATCCCCCAAGCGAGAAACATCTGCCTCCGCAACTCTAAGGGCAACTACATACTCTTCTGGGACAGCGACGTCAAGGCGCCCCACGAGGGGATCAACACCCTCCTCACCCACCTCAAAGACCCCACCACAGGAATGGCTGGGCTACCCTACGACATAGACAAACCAAGCCTCTTCGACCGCGTCTACAGAGCCCGAGAGCCCCCCCACACATCCCCAGTTGAAGGGTTGACCATGGGCTTCACCATGATCAGGCGAGAGACCGTTGAGAAGACAGGACTCTTCAATGAGAAGATGACCGGATACGAAGACAGAGAGTACTGCCTCAGAGTCAAGAAGAACGGATACAAACTGATCTTCGACCCCACAGTTAGATGCATACACTTGAAACCTGAAACCTTCCTATCAGGCAGATACCTAGAGAGAAAAGGAATTTTCGACTACAAACGGTTCCTTTGGTATAATCTCACCAAAGCCCCAACCAACATAATAGAAATAGCCAAGAGGAACCCAAAGACACATGCCGCCAAGACAGCCTACTACCTCTTATACCCACTTGTACTCGTAGCCGCAATCCTTTCACTATTTACCTCAAACCTGATAACCACAGCCCTATGCCTACTATACGTCGGGCTACCTGCAGCCTTCCACCTCCGCAAGACGAGGAGGGTGTCATACGGGTTGGCAGCAGCCGCCATATTTACCACTGGAGGGATCGCCCTAGCTTACGGTATGACCAGCCTAGCATTGAAGCGAACCCTCACACAAATTTACGCCAAACTGAAAAAGGCACAACACAACCCAACAGTCACATAAGCCGAACTTATGCTACGGGCTCAGCCTTAACCGGCTCCTACCCCCAACCATCTTAGGATCTATGTAATCGCTCATCTTAGCCAGCTGCTCAATGGAGAAGGTGGTGTGCGGGGTCTTAGCTTCTAAGAGTCCAGCGTTAATTATCATCCTAGAGCAGAGACGACAAGGTGTAAGATAATTCTCAGATAGTATTAGCCTTGTCTTAGCATCCACACCCGAAATATAAATTGTGCCCCTCAGAACGCTGACTCCAGCCCTAGCAGCGTTGATGATCGCATTCTGCTCCGCATGGACACCCCTACACAGCTCGTAGCGTTCGCCTGGGGGAATTTTGTTGAGTTCACGGATACAGTATCCCAGATCTGCACAGTTAGGCGTACCTCTTGGTGA
Source organism: Candidatus Bathyarchaeia archaeon (assembly GCA_038883335.1). NCBI lineage: Archaea > Thermoproteati > Candidatus Bathyarchaeota > Bathyarchaeia (SeqCode) > Bathyarchaeia archaeon. The sequence continues at coordinate 47,389 of JAVZMI010000009.1, read as the reverse complement.
GCCATTGTAGCCGGTGCTGACTATCTGGTCGTCCCTGACTATTATGGCGCCATAGCTTCGCCTGAGGCAAGTGCTCCTAGCAGCTACCTCCAACGCAATGTTAAGGTAGTACTGATCTTTCGAAGGCCTCACACTCAACCGCTGCCGCTCCTCTAATCAGCTAATAGTGTAGCTAAATGAAATAAAAAATGAGTGGCTGGCGAAAGTAATCGGCGATCCCTGACAATATACTACCTACAGGCTCTTAAAAAAAACCACGTATACATGGGTCACGCTACGGCCAGTGTTACGCGATACTACCCAGCACACCCCACACCGGTTTGAAGCAAACCTATATACCTCAAACTCTGCCACGTTTAGATGAATCCGCTGGACTGTTGGACGGCGATAGAAGGAATCCAGATGGGCGTTGGAAGTTATGAGGAATGCCCTGCCTGTAGGTCTGAGAAGGCTATGATCTCTCAGTCTGAGGAGGAGATACCATACATTGGGCCGGTCGTCCTGCTGGCAGTAAAATGCTCCCGGTGTGGATTCAAATATAATGATATAATTTATCTGGCGACCAAGGAGCCTAGTTTCTATAGCATTAAGGTAACCGGCGTTGAAGACCTCAAGACACGTGTAGTTAGATCTGCTACAGCTCATATCAAAATCCCAGAGTTGAAGGTGGATGTCACTCCTGGGCCTCAGGCTGAGAGTTACATCTCCAATATTGAAGGTATACTCCTACGTGTTGAGGACGCTGTCAAAGCTTTAATAACCTTAACCCAAAATCCTCGGCAGAGGAGGAGACAGCTTGAGTATCTCGATAAGATTAGGATGGCCAGAGAAGGGAAGATCCCTTTCACGTTAATCATAAGAGACCCGCAAGGACTCAGCGCCCTAATCCCTCAGAATGACAAGAAGGTTAAAAAACGGAGGCTCACCATGAGAGAAATCGAGTTACTCACGAGACCAAAAACCCTCCAAACTTCACTCCTATAGCCAAGAGACACTTTCTTGAAAGCGGATTTGGAGGGCTCAGTTTATTATAAGCGAACTTATCTATTGTAGTTTGAAGGTTTCAAACGAGAATCCCTTGATGAGGAGTAATGAGTGATTCCGGGATCAGCCCTTCAGTGTTTCACTTCCTAGAACGTAACATAGGGAAGCGGGCTTTAGTTATAATAGACAGAGAGTTCGGTTATGAAGGGCTAGTAGAAGCTGTGTCTCACATCCCGCCGGGAATATGGTTGACGGACGCTGAAGCGGTAGTTTTGCGGACGACATTGGCAAACCCTCTCCCGCGCATAGTATCAAGAGAGAAAAAGAGCGAGCTATTCTTACACCTTAACTCGGTTCTACGAGTGGAGATTCTCCCCAGCAAGGTTACGGGAAGAGGAAAGGAGCCAACGCCACAATAACTGCCAGCGCCACTGCTGCTACAACCACTACCTCCGGTCGGATCTTAACCCCGAATGATTCCTCCTCATAGAAGCGGAGAAGCCCAGCGGCTGTAGAAGGCATAGGCGCCCCTTCACGCTTCTTTCTAACTCGGCTCATATAACACACCGAATTTTTATCGGCTTCCACGCCGATTTAATTCTGTCCAGTTATTTTTAACTTGGCAGCATATAAGTTTGAGGTTTAGGATGTGATCGAAGAATGGAGGTATACTCGATAGGCCATAGTAGCCGAACTCTTGAGGATTTCCTAAACCTCCTTGAGGAGTTCCAAATTCGGCTTCTTGTCGACATACGCAGGTTTCCTAGGTCTAGGTGGCCTTGGTTCCGTGGGGATGAGCTAAGAGGCGCCTTAGCGAGGCGGTCTATAAGGTACGAATACCTGGGACATTTGCTGGGTGGATTCCGTAAAGGAGGCTATAGGAGCTACATGGCAACTGAGGATTTTAGGAGAGGAGTCGAGAGGCTTCTAGAGCTCGCAAGGGGGCAACGCACCGTGGTGATGTGCACGGAACGAATTGTGTTTCGCTGCCATAGACGCTACCTCAGCAACTATCTGCAGCAACTTGGAGTTCGCGTGATCCACATAATTAGCCACGGCGAGAGCCTAGAATTAAATTATATTCCAGAACCTAGGAGAAAGTAGAAATTTAAAATAAAAATAGTGACGGTTGTCAGAGCGGATAATTCGCACAGCTCTGACGACTCAAGTTTTAAAGCTGTTGATCAAAACCTTGAAAAATGCAGAATGGTGAATACCATTCTATTTCTAGGTGGTGGGGCGAGGACGTTTAGAGTTGAGGTAGGGTGGGACAACGGTGTAGTGGTAATGAGTAGAGACTCGGCCATCTGCTTTGACCCAAGCAGTATAAATACCCAATACAGACACATCTTCATCTCACATGCCCACAGTGATCACACAGCCGGATTTATGGCGGGGCGCTCGGAGAAGTACTCGACTCCCGCCACTGCAGCCATATTTGAAGCTATGACAGGCCGAACCGTTGGTAGGCTCAAGACATTGAATTATGGGGAGAAGGTGAAGGTGGGCGACTTCGAAATAACCGCACATAATGCTGGGCATATACTTGGCTCGGCGCTTTACATGGTGGACACGGGAGAAGAGACGGTTCTTTACACTGGCGATATTAACTGTGTGGATACAGTTGTCACCAGAGCCGCAGAGGAAGTCCACTGCGATGTCCTAGTGTTAGAGTCCACCTACGGCAGCCCAGACTTTCTCTTCCCCCCACGAGAGGAGATCTACAAGGATCTTGTGGAGTGGGTGGTCTCTGAGGCTTGGAGTGACGCCCCCCCAGCTTTCTACGTCTACCCGGTTGGGAAGTCTCAGGAGATAATCAAACTGGTAAATCACTTCACAGAGATTCCAGTTGTAGTCGACCCGCGGATCGCGAGGGTGAACGAAGTTTACTCGAGTTTTGGGGTAAAGCTCAACGCGGCTATAGATGATGGAAGCTCTAACAAGTCTAAACGTGGCTGCTTGGTAGTCAAACCGCGTCGACTCTTTGACCCTTCAAGACCCGAGCCAGGTGTGACCCCGGCCATGGCTACTGGATGGGCTTTGCGGTTTAGGCGCGCAAATAGAAGCTTCCCGCTCAGCAGCCACGCGGACTTCTACCAACTCCTAAGCTATGTGAGACATGTTAAACCCAAAATCGTCTACACAAGCCTAGGCATGAACGGCGAATTAGCCAGCCAAATCCGTAAAAAAATAGGTGTTGAGGCTCAGCCTTTGAAAAATTTAACCAAACAATGCCTTCATAGCAACAGTTTCGGGTGAAGAGGACTTGCATATTCACGAATTTCAGAATATGATGCGTAGGATATATTATAGTAAAGATTCTAAACGGGGCGTTAACGGGACTTACGTTTGGTTGATTGAGGAGGTAGCTGAACTCGGTAAGGCTCTGCAAGGAGAGAGTAAAGTGGCGTTAGAGGACGAATTCGCGGATGTGTTAGCGTGGCTTTCTTCACTTGCAAACTTGGCGGGTTGCGATCTCGAGGCTGCGGCCCTTCGGAAATACGACGGAAAGTGCCCCCGATGCCGCCGTGAACCTTGCCATTGCAATCAAACCTAAAGTATAGGCTGCTGGCCTAGGCCAGTCTGCTCCCAGACGAATCTGCGCTTAGCTACATGCCTTCTTTGGACGAGTTTTCTGCTTTCGAGAAGCTTTAGGTGGTAGAGTAAGGTTGAGGGCGCTAAATTTATTTGCTCACTTAAATCCCTTAGAGAGAGATCTCTTTCTTCTAAGGCTTTGAGGATTAGGCTCCTCGCGCGCAGTCCAGCCTTCCTATTTTTCAAATTAGGTATGAAGGCGTTAGGATGTTGGATCTCCCAAGGCAGCCTTAACACCCTAGTCTACATAACCTTACACTTTTGTGAGGCGAACGGCTGTGCCGTAGACTACAACTTCTCCGATATTATGATGCCCGCCTATCTCGGGTGAGAACATTTTTACACCGATAACGGCATCTGCACCAAGCTTGCTGGCTTCAACCTTTAGCCGCTCCAGTGCTTCGTTTGTAGCATTCCGCATTAGCTCCTCATATCTCCCGACTCTGCCGCCGATGAGGTCTTTGAAGCCTGCGATCAGGTCTGCGCCAAACCATCTAGCCATAGCTACAGGGGCGGATACCACGCCTAAAACCTCGCTCACATCGTATCCGGGAATTTTCTCGGTCGTCGCGATTACAACTTTTGAGGACAATCCACATCCCTCAATCCATAGGAGGCTTCTAAAAGCCACTAATAAAGCTTGAGGGATTACATAAAGTCCGTCAACTCAGTTGCCTTTACCTTCTCCTTAGTTTCTTCCTCCCCTCCCGCAAAAACTGAAGCGATCTCGTCAGAGATCAAGGCTACTCTTTGGTTATAGTAATCCTCTAGACCATAAGTCTTAGCGATCCACTCCGCCACTTTAAGATACTTCTCCACAGTACCTTTGAATACTGTGAGAGATAGCTGGCCTCCGCAACGGAGGCAACGCCCCTTTAAGGGTATACGACGATACCTCGAGTTACATCTCTTACACCTGAAGGATTGAGATGCGAAGACTCTGAGATTCCCTGCGATGTCCCGCATAAAGTGAACCCCAAGAACTCTTCTCGCCACATCCTTTGCATCTACACCTTCGAGGATGTCCATAAGCGCCATCTGGCTTTGAAGCTTATCCATCATCGTCCCCAACCGCTTGTACCTGTTCTCACGGACGCCAATGTTGATGTCGGTGACATCGTGTATAAAGCTGTAACCCTCATACTGCGCCGGTCTCCCAAGCCTGCAACCTACTGTGTCTAAAAACTTTAACGCATATTTGGAGTCCACACACACAAGCGAGTTGTAATAAAACTCTAAGGGGTAAAGATCATTCAACTCAAGAGTCCACACCTGATCGTCTACTTCTTGAGGGGCTATTATCGGAGTTAGGAGCAATGGAGCATCCATCAACCCGCCGATCTGTGCTGGCAGAAATTCCCTAGAGAAGTTCAGAAACACGTCTAGAGCGAGGATTAAGGCGTCTTCATCTCCGTCACAATCACGCCTCTTGGCTGAGATCCAAAGTGGGTGCGAATAACACACATTAAGCTTTGAGAAACCTATGATTCTCCCCAGAACACCTGCGGAGGTATGGGGTGAGAGGCCTACCACCAGATGCCCTAGCAACCCGTATCTATCTTCAGCCTTATAAAATGCATCTAAACCATAAAAGCGTGCCAGTAGCTCATCTATGAAGTTGGCCACCCTAGCTAGATAGTCGCCGCATCGCTCAGGAATTATTAGATCTTGAACCTTTAATTCACAGGTCTGATCTGAACTTTCCAGCGGATTACCATGCCTGTCTATTGTGTAGCCGAGCCGTTTCAGCCTATCGATGGAGACACCTATTTCCGACGGCCTGAAATGTGTGAGGGGAGCATTAGTTAGATCATACCTCACCGTGCCGTCTTTGAAGACGTAGAGATCATACTTAGCTCGAAGGATGCCTTTCTCAAGGGGCTCAGGAATCTTATTGGCGCTCATCAACCCCTTCACACCCTTCAACACCTTGGGCAAATTGACACCCAACCGGCGGCATGCCTCCATCAACCGCTCCCTCATGTCAGGGATCACTTGAACACTATAGAATCGCCCCTCGGCGTTACAGCGGCTACACTTCCGATCTGCCAACGTTCTGGAACAGACAGGGCACACCGCCTGTGGCACTGTCTCATACCCACAAACTTGGCATCTAGCTTCATAGGTGACGACTCCACAAGCCTTACAAAACTTCCGCGCTATTTCCACCTCTACACTCCCATCTACTTCCGAAATGTTCCGTTGCGCCCCCCCGCTCAGACCAATTGGGAAGAGAACATGAACTGGGGGCTTCATCTTCCTCTCGTCCGCCTTCTCCGGCCGCCCCATACGAACCCCGACGAAAGAGGGGTACTTATCTCTCACCTCAAACCCAGCCAGCTCTGACACAACCCGTAAAATTTCCGGAGTCTCTGCTATCTCTAGGCTCTTCTCAGGTATGCCGAGGCACCTCGCCAGAGTTGGCGCATCCTCGTCCACGATGATCTTTCCATCTGAAACTTTGTGAGGGAGGAGGAGCTTTTCCATTATAGTTTTTATTCTCACGTCGAGGTTCAAGGTGATCTTTCTAACCACCTTGTTTTCAACCTCGAGATCAGAGCCTAGGATGCGGCTTCTCAAAGCCTTTAACTCCTCCACGCTTATATTCCGCCAAAAGTAACAGTATCGGGGATGGAGCGGAATTTTTATGGCTGTCGAGATCTTGACGGCCTCATCCGCGCTAGGCTTAACCTTTAGATAATTCGTTAACAGCTCTCTGAGTCGCACCGCCGGGATTCCTACCACCTTACTGATATTTTCAATGGCTTCGTCGCCTTCAGGCTCCATGGCCTTCTTGACCTCGCACGCCCACCACTCCTCCACGAAGCCTGAGGGCATCAGCGGCTTGCCGTTCTCTAGGAACTCAGCCACGGCAATCAAGAGGTCGCCCAAGAATAGAACCTTCTCAACTTTGCCTTTCACTTCGTCTCTCTTTTCGGATGTCTCAACCCTGGCGACGGAGCCGTCCTTCAACTTGACTATTGGAGGTTCTATGGTGTCCACGCTGCTAACGACCCCTGCCTTACCCGGCATCTCGAGGCGTAGTTGCGTTCCAACAGCTATGAAATCATTAAGTATCGACATGGTTATCGGATGAACCCCCACGCAGGCGAGGCCCGTATTCCTAGAGCGCCCGTAACGTAACCTGAACCCACACCCACGTCCGAGAAGGAAGGGAAATGAGAAGACTGGACGGCCGGCTATTATATCTTGGAGGTATGTGGGTTCTGCGTCCTCAGACTTATCCCGCTTAACCTCCCCGATGCTCTTCAGCCAATCCCAACCCGTCAGGTTTATCTCATTTATCACCTTCCAGACTTTGAGAGCTCTCCCTGCTATGCCATCGTTAATAACTCTTAAAGCACCTCCTCGAACACAGTTGGTTTCAACTGAAGGGAGATTCCTGTACGAAGAGACTTCAACCGGATCTGTCTTTATCCCTGTGACCTCTACAGGAAGGTGGCTTAGAATATTCTCGATAACCTCGTCGGTGACGTGAAACTGGAACCGACCCACTTCACGCTCATAAAGCCGGAGTTCTTCGCAGAAGCGGCCTATCTCATCTCTTTGTGCTTTATAAGCGTCGAGACCAAGGAGACGCCTTACATAGTCCCCCAAAACAGTGACCAAGGCGAGCTCAGTCCCACCCGCAGACCTCATAGGCCCAGCAAAGTATAATGAGAGGTAGCGGGAAGGCGTAGACCGCCCCAGCTCATCCCAGCGCTGCTTGATAGCAACCTTCACGATCCCCTGCAGAGGGGCTACTGTTACCCCCTCGTTCAGTATAGCCGCGCCTGTCTTCACCGCTTGTTCCGCCGCGGCCTCCGCCGTATATACCCCGAACCCACCATAGACTATCTCTTCAGCTATCTTGAAGGCGAGCTGAGTTCTGGGGAGGTGGTGTAATTCTTGGATACGTTTTCCGACACCGTGAGGGCCAATCATGTACTCGACGCGGTCGGCAAGATCTCTTGATATACGGATCTCATCCTCGACTCTGCGTTTGACATCTAACCCTCTAGCCTTGGCTTTATTGGCGATCTCAAGTATACGTCCCAGTTCAGCCTCCAAGTTTGCGAAGTACTTCGCGTAATTTTCGCTACATATGATGTTCAATGCCTCATACCCAACGGCTTAGGTGGGTTTTTGGTAGAACATGTCGGTGAATTTGCAGTATATGTCTACCTCTTGGCTGCCGGGGGTTACAGGTATCTGGTTTTTGATCCCGCACAGGCTACAGGTAATATCAGCAGTATAAGTGTCCTTATGCATTGTAACTTTTATCGACTGCCCTCCACACTTGGGGCAGACGAATACGTTAGGGAGCCTCCTCTTAACAGGCTTTACTACCTTCCTCTTCCGCCTTCTACCCACTCTCACAACCCCTGAATAGGAAACTCCCTCATGATTAATATCCTTACCTATTCAGCTTAGCCCTTACCAGCCGCCCATATGAGCTCACAGTAAACACTCAAGACAACCTTCACAACAATTACTAAAAACTAACGATCAACTAGAGATGAACCTAAACCCAGCCTAGCTCTATTCACTATAAATTAGAAAGACTTGTTTCCATACGGCTTTGGAGATGACAAAAAATGATCCACTGGTTAGCTACGCATGTCTCCTTTGGGCTTCCTCGAACCGGCCCATATCTCCGCCTGTCTTTTTGATTAGGAGGGTCAATTTCTTGAGGGCTCTACCACTCTCTATAGACTCGCGGGCAAGATCTATTCCCTCTTGAATATTATCTGCTCTTCCACAGGCGACGATCCCAGCCGCCGAATTCAACACTGCCATGTCAGCTTTTTGATCTTTCGCGCCATTGAGGATCCTGATGCAATGCCCTATATTCTCCTCCAAGTCTCCGCCAAGAAGCTCCTCAATTCTCGATGCTTCTTTGAGTCCGAACATGGACGGCTTGATGTGGTAAGTGGCAATTGCGCCTTGATTTAACTCGGTGACCCTAGTTTCTCCAATTATCGAGATCTCATCAACCCCGATGAGACCGTGGGTTACCAATGCACGCTCAACACCAAGTCTGCTTAATACTTCAGCGAGCTTCTCTGTAAGATCAGCACTATAAACGCCTAACAGTTGAGCCTTAACAGGGGCTGGATTTGTAAGGGGGCCTAAAACATTGAAGACTGTCTTTATTCCCATTTCCTTTCTCACCTTAGCAACATTCTTCATTGCAGGATGGAAGAGCGGAGCAAATATGAAGCCAATCCCTAACTCCTCTATACACTCTTCAACAATCTTAGGTGAAGCCTGAATATTCACTCCAAACCCTTCCATCAAATCAGCGCTACCGCACCTGCCGGTTACAGACCTATTACCATGCTTCGCAACATATCCGCCAGCCCCAGACACTACAAGAGCAACCAGAGTACTGACGTTAAATGTCTTAATCTTATCCCCGCCAGTCCCACAAGTGTCAACAAGTATGCCATTAACTTTAGGGCGGACTGGAACACAAGATTCACGCATTACCTTGGCGAAAGATTCCAGTTCATCTACTGTTTCGCCTTTAAACTTTAAAGCTGTCAAAAAGGCGGCTATCTGGGCTTCTGTAACCCCGCCAGCCATTATTAGCCGCATCACGTCCTCCGCTACTTTAGGACTGAGGTCTTTCCCTTCGGCTAAAGTTGCGATTATTTCTTTAATTTCCAAACCGACCCCTCGAAGCGGCTACCCTTCCAACGCCTAGCGCGCATGCCTGATAGACAGCGTCGTAAATTCCAGCTGCGAAAGATATACCTCGAATAATTATGTACCTGTTATAGGAACTTTAAAATTGCCTTTAGACTGGGCACTATCACCCCAGCGACCATTCGAAGTTTCACATTTGAGCCGATGGCTACACCCAACCCTGCATGCTTCAAAAAGTTTCCATCGAACATGCCATCACCCACCGCTACACACTCGCTCAAAGTTAACCCCCACTCTTTAGCGATATGTTTCAGTACTAAATGTTTATTTATAGGGTCAACTCGGAGGATACCCTCACCAGTGAGATAGCCGTCCGAGTCTGCTGCGAGACCGTTTGCGACGGTCTTACTTATAGATAACCTTTCTGCCACTTGGCTGGCTAGAATGTCTATCCCACCTGATATGATTGCAACCTTATAGCCTCTCCTCTCAAGTTCCCTCACAACCAACTCTGCTCCGGGTGCAAGGGTATAGTTCGTTAGAGCTTTCTGGACTGTGGAGATGTGGAGGGGTTTAGGCCAGGGGGCTATGTCCCGTCGCATGAACTCGGCATAATCAATCTCTCCATGCTCATAGGCTGAGAGGTCCCCCTCAACTGCTGCCTCAGTCCCAAAGTACCGGTGGAGAGTCCCCCAACTGCTGACTTGTTCAACTAATGTACCATCTAGATCGAAGGCTACAAGTTTGTAAGGAGGCCGCACACCACTCCGCCCCCTCGTATACCGATATGGGCTCAGATTTATAAGCATAGACTTCATTAGTTAGGTTGATACGCCACCACCTCGGTGGGCTGTACGTAGGCTTCACTGAGGCTGGTAGCAAAGGAGTGGTGAGTGAATATTGAAGGTCAGCGACCTACAGGTCGGGTCTCGCGGTGTGGAAATGGATCTGAGGGTTTCGAAGAAGTTCGAGGAACGGCAGATAACCTCTAGAGCGGATGGCTCGAACCACAGGGTGGCGGAGGCGCTGGTGGGAGACGACTCAGGGTGCATACTATTAACGTTGTGGGATGACCTTATAGATCAGGTTCAGCCCGACGATAAACTGAAGTTGGAGAACGGCTTTGTGTCACTGTTTCGAGGGTCTATGCGGTTGAATGTTGGAAGATACGGTAAACTTACGAAAATAGATGCAGAACTGCCGGAAGTGAACACGCAGAACAACCTCTCCGAACGTGTATACCAACGCGAGTTTGGCGGTGGTGAACGTGGAGGTTTCAGGAGGGGTAGGTTCGGAGAGAGACGCGAGCGCCGATATTGAAATGTGATGTTAATAGAAGCAGCTTACTAAAAAATTATCATAAAAATCTAACCTTCTACCGGAGACTTTTTTTAATTTTTTCCGTTTTCAAATCTTTGTTTGATGACTTTTACCTTGATATGCAACCTCGGAAACCCAATAGGAGGACCCACTACTTAATATTTCCTTCTTGAAGATCGGGACTTCGCCTTTCAACCTCTCGACGACTTCGGACAACGCTGGGAACACATCCCCCCTCGACCTTCCAGCCACAACGACGTAAAGTATCTCTTCACCGACTTTGAGCGAGTCCACTATGTGGTGAATGTGAACATCCAATATGCCTTCTCTATGGCAGATCTCAGACTGAATTCTATCCATCGCTAGAATAGCCTCCTCCTCGTATGCCTCATATTGTAATTCCTCAACCCGACTCCCATCCGGACTATAGCCCCTAACAATGCCCACGAAACAGGCTATTGCTCCAGCCATCTCAAGTGAAGGATTTCGACGAATCTCCTCAAGAATTGACTCGAGTGAAATCTCACCCTTCTTGTGAATCCCAACTTTGCCAACCAAGGCTCCACAACCACCTCTCCAGTTTTATTTATTCGAAGACTTCCATGATAAGGCTGCCGTAAACTAGGAAAGTGCGACAGGTCTTCGGAAGCAGGCTATGAAATAACCAGACCCATGAACATGCGGATGAAATCTCTGAGCGAGAGACGCCTCAGACGTCACCCACTCCAACCCTGGGGAGCCAAGGAAAGGCTCTTGCTCTTCAACCTTGAGGCCACAGCTCTCAACCGCGAACTTTACAGCTTTCTCACACTCATCTAGGGTTAATGTGCACACGCTATAGACTATCCGTCCTCCAGGCTTAACTGTCTTAGCCGCCACCCTGATAAATTGTCTCTGATAATTTGCGAGCGCATCGATCTCAGCCTCGGTCGTGTGAGCGTAGAGCTTAGGCATAAGTCCTAAGGCGCTACATGGTGGGTCGATTAGACAACGGTCGACTTTTATTGAGGGATAATCTATATCGAGATAACGGCTGTCAGCTACTATAAGCCGTACATTACTAAAGCATCCTAGACGACTCAAAGTTTGCCGGGTTGCCTCTATCTTTTTTGCTCTGCAATCCACACCGATAACGAGACCCTTAGATCCCATAAGCTGGCTGATATGGGAGAGTTTCCCCCCAGGAGCACAGTTGAGGTCGAGGATTGTCTCCCCCGGTTGAGGATCTAGGACTCGGCTGGTGAGCGAGGCTGGGAGAGATTGTGGGTAGATGTAGCCGTCTTCGAACTCTTTACTCTCCCTTAAGCTCGGCACTCTATACTTGGGGTGGGTTATCTCCACGGCTAAGCCCCTCCTCAACCTTAGTATCTCGCTCTCGCTCATCTTAGCAACACCCCCACCAACCACTTGGAAGTATCTATCCATCACTGAAACCTCATCTCCTTTTTTGAGCCCTCTACACTCCTTAACGCCGGGAGCGTACACATGAGAGCCCATAAGAACCGCCTCAGCCGCATACTTATCAACGACCACCCTACCTGGAAGGCTGGGGACTGGGAAGGGGCCCTCTACATGTATCAAAATTATCTCCTTCAAGACTGAATGGAGCCTAGCTTTAAGCCCTCTTCCAACAAACTTTGCACAAACTTCTTCCGGGTTGGCTTTAAGTGTGTTAACTCTTATACTGTACTCCAAACCGGGGGTCTTAAGCGCCTTTACAACCTCTGCAACATCATCCCCATAAACAGCATGGAGGTGTTTTATAACGTCCTTAGAGAAAAAAAAATCTCTCCGCAAGATCGAGACTCTCTTCAAAGCTGCACATGGAGCATAAGGTGGTGTAAGCGTTTTTCGATGGGCTATCTCTTAAATGGGATGAGGCTAACTAGCGCCTTGACCGGTACACCCTCTATGTCCCCACCCCCCCGCTTGTCCACGAAGGCAACCATGGCTACAGGTGTAGCTTGAAGCTCTTTCAGAGACCTTATCACATCCCTCAAAATTATGCCAGTGCTTATTACGTCCGTAACCAGCAGAACCCTCTTGCCCTCAACTGATGAGAAGTTCATGCTGATCGTCCCAGTTAGATACCGTGAGCCCTCAGCTGTTCCTGTGGGTTTAGCTGCTCTTGCAGCGGCGAAGGGTTTCTCCAAGTCGTCGGCCACCATCAAACCGAGAGGCAGCCCTGATAACTCTATCCCGACGACCACATCAAAGTCTTCGAATTCGTTGTTGGCGCGGCTCTCTCTCACGATATCAGCCATAGCCCAGCCAATCTGACTCAGCCTCCTAGTGCTACAACCTATGGCAGACCAGTTTACAGCATAGTCCATAGGTGGAGGAGCTCTCGCCCGTTCCTTCTCGTGGAGAAGAAGCCAGTCTACTGTGTCTACTTGAAGATTTAATTCATCGGCTATCTCTCTGACGCTGAGGCCTTTCTTCTTTAATTCTAGGGCTTTGTTCAATAGCGCCTCGCAACCAGACATTGCAACTCAAACCTCTCGATCTTTATTATGAGCCTAACAATAATATATAATATAAACATAGGATTAGGTGGCAAGTTTATACTATTCATATCTAATTATGTTGGTTTGCCGTCTTGATTTTTACCTTTTGTAGGATCGCAGTAAGTCCTATAGGCGGCCTTCCTTCTAACATCACCGCCACATACAGGACAGACAGCGCCGGCGAAGTTTGAAGGAAAGATTCTCCTGCAGTCTGCACAGCGGAGCACCCACCTGATCTTGAACCTTATCCCTCCTGAGGAGACACTTTGATACTTGATACCCATATACTCGGCGATATTCTGAACCGAATAGTCGTCGCTCACAATGGCAACATCCATATCCTGAGCCTTGAGCTCGAATGCCAGAGCTAGAATGCTCAGGTCTGCCTTAGAGAGGCTCTTTATGTCCCCTAGAGCTGAAGAAATCCTCTCCACGGCATTTATTGACGACTGGGCGGGATTAAGTATCTTTAGCTTCTTCAACTGGGTTGCTATCGAGCACCGCAAATGCGAAGAAATACCCCTCAACTCTTTTACAACCCTAGGGGTTGTATAAGTCTCCACATTGAGAGATGAAGGACTTAACCCCGCGATGAAAGCTGAGGTATCTAGAACCAGTTTTCCAGCTTTAACCATGAGATACCCAATAGGCATAAACTTCGAGAGACATTAAAGGATTATGCCAGAACCGAGTAACAAAACATTTACTAAAGATGCCACACTCAATTAACGGGTCTCAAGTTCCTCAGCCTTCTTTGCCGCGGCTATCACGGCGGCTGAAAGAACTTCCTTAAACTGCCCTTTCTCAAGCTCACGTAGCCCTTCGGCCGTGGTTCCACCCGGGGTCACAACCCTACCTATTAGACTACTGGGTGGTTCGCTAAACTCTAACAACATCCTGCCAGTGCCCAATATCGTCTGGGATGCCAAAAGCTCAGCGTCTTCCCTTGAGAGACCAAGTTTAACCCCTGCATCGGCTAATGCCTCCGCTACCAAAGCAACATATGCTGGCCCGCTCCCACTAAGGCCTGTCACTGCACTCAAGTATTTCTCCTCAAGTATGAGCGGCCTACCGACGAGGTTAAGATAGCTCTGCACAACCTTAAGGCTCTCTTGCGAGGTGCCACGGGAAGGTGAGATCGCTATCATACCATCTCCCACGGCGCAAGCTATATTGGGCATAGCCCTAATGACCGGAACTCCTAGAGGGAAATGCTGTGAGATATACTTTGTAGTAAGTCCAGCTACCACGGAGACGACGGTCTTATTAGGTGTAATCTTACTCCCCAGACACTCCAAAACCGTTTTGGCGTCTTTAGGTTTTACGGATATTATGACGATGTCGCTGACTTCAGCTATAGTTTCACAGTCTGAGCAACATTCAAGATTATACTTCTGAGTGATGTACGCCAACCGTTCCATGGAGGTATCGTATATTATGATCTCAGCTGGTTTGACGGCGCCCGATCTCAGGAAGCCTGAGATCAAAGCCTCACCCATCCTCCCAGCGCCAATGACGCCTATCTTCATACCAGCCATTAGACTACAGCTCCTAGGCAGCTTGCTCCAACCCTAACTCGAGGAGTTTCTCCTTAGTTGGCACGCCATCATCACTCCAGCCCCGTAGCCTATAGTAGCTTTTGACCATGCGCCCGAAGGCATCACGATTCAAGCTTGCCCCCTTGAGAGAGCCTGAGGGTATAGGGTCGTCGAAGACCCTGTCAGGTAGCCAGTCATCTTTTGGTGTAAGGCCCTGTCTCAGGTTTATGAGACGTGTCAGGTTCCAGCTAATCTCAGACCTCTTCAAGAGTTCCTGAAGGGTTGTCTCGATGCCTGTGGCTGCTGAGTAGAACTGCGCGTAGAAGTCCAGCTCTAACCCTAGCTCAACCCATGGAAATCTGCAGACACCTAATGCGTCAAACATAGGCCTCACATGCTGGAGGTAGATAACCCACTGAACTTTGTCATCCCCATAGGAGCATCTATCGGTCTTCATATCATACGTTATCGCCCAAGCTCGGTTATGGTGGGCACCTATGTCGGCTGTGGCGTAGGCTAAGGCCATTGCTTGAGCCGCCCTCACATCGTAGCCGCTTATCTCTAACCCCTTCACATGCATAGCGAACCGTTCAGAGCCTTTTCCTACTTTACGGCTAGCATACCTAACACCTTCTGCTAATATCTCACCTATCCCCTTCCGATACGCTATGCGCTCGAAGAGTGTGTAAAGGGCGTCGGCGTTTCCAAACCTAAGCTCGATCCCCTCCGTGTCTTCAATATTTATCAATCCCCTCTCAAAGCACTCAATAGCGAAGGCTGCGGTATTCCCTGCGGAGATTGTGTCCAGGCCAAGCTGGTCACATATGTAGTTAGCGTAAATTAGATCTTCAACCCGAGTTAGGGCGCAGTTGCTACCAATCATTGCCGCAGTTTCATACTCTGGCCCCTCAACCCTAACACCCTTAACCTCGTTAATCTGCCCACACCCTATTGGGCAAAGGTAACATGACTTGTTATGGATACGTGTGGTAGATTCCATCGCCTTCCCGCCAATCCTATCCGCATACTCGAATTGAGCTTCCCTGAAGTTCCTAGTCGGCAGGCAGCTTGCCTCGTTCGCCCATTCTACTAGCTGTAGTGTGCCTTCCCTATGCCACAACTTCAGCGACGGATGTTTAACTAGGTGTTCGACGGCTTCCTCATAGACACGCTGAAGTTTTGAGGAGTCTGCAACTGGGATACTCCTATCACCTCTAACGGCTATAGCTTTGAGCTTCTTCCAACCCATCAGCGTCCCAATTCCACAACGGGCGGCCTGCCGACCTTGGCGAGAGGTTATAGCGGCAAACTTGACCAGATTCTCTCCTGCAGGTCCTATCACAGCGATCTGGTAGTCCCTACCTAGCTCTCTCTTTAAGGCGTCCTCAGCGTCGAGAGACAGCATACCCCAGAGACTGCCAGCATCTCTAAACTCAACCGAGCCGCCATCAATGACGAGGTATGTCTCCTTCTCCGCCTTTCCTTCAATTATTAGAGCGTCAAGGCCGCTCTTTTTTAGGGCTACCGAGAATTCGCCACCTAAGTTACTGTCGCCGTAGAGCCCGGTAGCAGGTGAGATCGCGCTGAAGCTTATCTTTGCGGAGCCGGGTACGAGAAGACCTGATAGGGGGCCGCTGGCTACGACTATCTTGTTCTGGGGGTCGAAGCCCCCTATCTTACTTTTAATCTCATCATAGAGGATCCTTGCCCCCCAACCTCTCCCACCAGTATATTTAACTGCAAACTGATCTTCTACATGCTCTAACTTCGCCCTCTTCCATTCAAGATTCACTCTAGCTATCCTTTGAACGTATCCACCCTTTATCATTTAGGAGGACCTCGAAATGTTAGAGGAGTTCATATCTTTCTAGCCTCTATTAAGGTTTAAGGGCTTAAACTACTCAAACGCGCACATATCGGGATTAAGCAGATTCTTGAATTGTCTTATAGGGTGAACCAGCAATATTGATTGGCGCGGTACTCATAAACGTGATAATATGGATGGGCGTTGCTCTCAACGGGGCTTTAGGCGAAGTGTGGGAGAGTAAGATGCAGACGGCTGAGTGTGGCTAAGTGGGATGCAAGGGTTTAGAGCCACATTAACATGTTAGGGAAGGCAGTGCCGCTATGGGGAAGCTCGTAGTATTAGACGTAGACCCTGGAATCGATGATGCGTTAGCCTTGATAATGGCTTTGAGGTCTGAAGAGTTAGAGGTCTCTGCCATAACAACGGTCTTCGGAAACCTCAGTCTGAAGAAGACGACCCTTAACGTGCTAAAGGTGCTGGAGCTTCTAAAAGCTGAGGTCACCGTTGCTAGGGGTATGGCCAGACCGTTAAAGGGCAGGCGTATCGATGCGCAGTCCATCCATGGAAAGGATGGGCTAGGAGGAGCAACCCTACCCGTTGGAAGAATGAAGCCTGGGAAGATCCGCGCCCCAGACCTCATCATAGAGCAGGCTCTATCGACTGGGAGGAGGAGTTTAACTATTATCTCTACGGCGCCTCTCACCAACATTGCCTCAGCTCTTATGAAAGAGCCTGAAGTGGCCAAGAAGGTGGATAGACTGATATCGATGGGCGGCGCCTTCGGGCTCACACGTTACGGTTATGGGAACCAAACGCCAGTTGCAGAGTTCAACATCTACTCCGACCCTGAGGCAGCAAATATTGTATATCATTCTGGCATAAGTATCACGGCGGTCGGCCTCGATGTGACGATGAACCCTGAAGCCTGTCTCAGGAAGGAGCATTATGCAGAGATGCAGAGGGCGGATACTGAGACGGCTAGATTTGCAGTTGAGGCTACTAGGAGTTTAATGGAGAGATTCGGGTATGTAGCCCTCCATGACCCCCTAACAGTCGCCGTGGCGGTGGATCTGACTCTCGTAAGGACTAAACCGTTTTATGTCGACATCGAGACCAAAGGTGAGTTGACTAGGGGGCAGACAGTCGTAGAGCGGAGGAGTTGGATTATGCCCCGGAAGAAGCCGAATGTCGATATCTGCGTTAGTGTTGAAGGCAAAAGGTTCCTAGACCTTTTCATGGATAGGGTAATCCGCAAATGAAACAAGAGGGATTTAAACGTTCGGAGACTTCGGAGTGAGGATGGTATAACTTTTAGTTGGAGGTCCTACTCGTCACTTTTGCTTAAAGCATCCCTTCTAAGCCTGACATAGTTCTGCTGTCCGATCTGTTCCACGGAGACAAGCCCCCTCTCCTCAAGTCCTTTAACTATCCTCCACGCGGAAGATTTGGGAAGACCAACTGCGTTCCTGATATGAGCTTCAAGTGCGGAGCCGCCCGAGACTGCTAGGAAATTTATAACTGCCTGCTCATCAGGGCGAAGGTCGGGGTACTTCTTTAGTAGGCGTTTCACGTAAGCGTCCCACCTAGGCTCCCTCCGACGTTTAAGTAGGATTAATGCGAACCCCCCAATTACACCTACACACACAACCCCTACGAGGATCAGATATTGCGACAGGACGGTTTTCTCTGGCCCCTCCGGCAACACGCCCAGGATATAAACGACTTCCTGAACTCCGGGTGGCATGAGTAGGACTGAGTGTCCATCTCCTGCTCGAATCTCTAGAGGAACAGAAGTAAGGTCGATTATAGTTGAGCCCTCGGGCAGTTCAACTGTGAACTCGACGGGGGCGTCGATCGAGAAAAACCATAGACCCCCCTCCTTCGTGGTAAGAAATTGGGTGTCATACTCGATGCTCACCTTAGAGACACCCAAAGTGTAAATCTCCACAAAGTCTTCATATACTCTATAGTCTAATACCACGCCATCTTGGTCAACTGCCGTAAAACCTTCAAACCCTCCACCAAAGAGGGATACGTCTATCGCCGGCCATGTGGCATTTACGGTTAGAGTATACTTAACGTGAGCTACACCGTCTCTATATAGTGTGAAGGTCAGGCTCTCCGGAGTGTAGGTTTCATTCTGGGCTATAACAACGTTTGGGAGAGCTGCTAGGGAAAAAAGTATGGCAAAGGATAGGGGAATCTTCCAGTAGGCGATGACTCCCCCTGTATAGCTCATCCTTTGACTATGGAGGTAGGTCGTTGAATGGCGTTTGGACTGAGTGAGGTGTCTTCCAAGAGTGATGCCCATGTGTGCCTCCGCCTTTCTGCTTCCCTTGTGCGTTTAGGTCCTTAAAGGCTTCATTAATTTCTTTCCTTGCCTCTTTCACCTTTGCTATGGCTTCGTCGACATCTCCCTGCTCAATCAGACTCTGAGCTTCTTCTATAGCTTCTCTCGCCTCTTCTAAGTTTGAAGTCGCGCTGGCAGTGTCCAAGTTGAGTTGTTCAGCTTTCCCGATAAGCTTCTCGAGGTTACGCAGAAGACCACCCTGGCGATCGGTGAAGTTGACGATCCTCTTATAATTGTGCTCCCTCGCGAGGTGTTGTATGTCATCGACAACGCCAGCGAAGCTGGACTGGATTCTGCCAAGTTCCTTTGCGGAGGTGTTAACGTAGCCCTGAGCGAGTAGAGCCCTGGTGTTGTTTAGATGTTCCACAGCCACAGCTAACCTCTCCTCGATGCTAGTGGTGTTCAACCCGGCAGCTCTGGCTCGCTCTAATATGGATTGCACTCTAAAGAGGAACTGTTCACGCCGTCTTATCGCCTCTTGCATGCGCAGTTGACTTTGTAAAGTAAGTTCACCCTCTTCCAGCAAGACTGCTAGAGGGGTTAAGGCCAGCCTGTATTGGTGCATCGCAGTGAACGCCAACTCTCTAGTCTGAGTGTAGTTGCCCGCGGCGTAGGCTGTTTGGGCCTTTGCAAATAACGCATCTCCCTCATCTCTAGCTATTATACTGCTCTCCGGTATAGTCAAGTTCATTTGGTTTGCACGTTCAAAAACTCTGTCAACTATCTCCCCAACCTTCTCCGCGGTCTCCAGCATCCGTTCAGCCTTTTGGATCTCGGTATTCGCGGCATTAGCACCAGTTGGCAATATAGCTGAAGCCACGACTAATACAGAGACCAGAAACAGAATACCAAACCTTTCCACATAGTTCACCCGCCCAAAGTTATCCTCCGAGTTTGTATATATGGAACTCTAATGGAACGACCGTTCCATGCTCCTAGCACGAGAATGCACGTATACCTTGCGGACCATAGAAGATTAAATGTGGCTCGACTGCTGGGTTTTCATTTATGGTGGGGTAGGGAGGAGGAAAAAATTTTCGATGACTGGGCATGTATCGAGTAAACGGTTTGAGGTAGTAAAAACTTTTTAAATAATAAAAGTGAGCCTATAAGGTCTATGTAAGCGTAAGAAGGTGGGTTAGTTAGGATGGCAAAACTTGTAAAGATTATGGCTAAGCTTGCCCGTAATTCCATGTTTTGGAACTCGTTTTTTACTGCTAGCATTGCTGGTTTAGATTCGGTTGGTGGTGTGGATGAGTAGGCCTGTTGACATCGGCTCGTTAAAGCCAGGGCAATACATTCTGATAGAGGGTGAACCTTGTAAGATCGTGGAGTATGAGAAGTCTAAACCTGGAAAACACGGTTCAGCTAAAGCTCGGATAGTAGCCATCGGCCTATTCGACAATGTAAAGAGGAGTATAGTGAGCCCTGTGGACGGTAAGGTTGAGGTACCTACAATTGAAAAGAGAACCTCCCAAGTCATATCTCTCTCGGAAAATTCGGTGCAGTTGATGGATCTCGAAACTTATGAGATCTTCGAGGCGCCGATGCCAACCGAGGACGAGATAAAATCGAAGCTAAGTAGCGGCGTCGAGGTCGAGCATTGGAGGATTATGGGCAGAACTAAACTGATACGGGTTAAAGGCTGAAGACAGCAGTAAGCCTGCCAATTTTATAGCAAGGGGAGTCTCTTGGAATATGTTAAACAGATGAAGATATGCCCTGACGCTCGAGCCTCAGAGATCATAGCCGCCATGCGATCTAGTGGCGTTTTAGGTGGAGGAAGACTGGCGAAGGCAGCTGAGCTCGTAAAGGAGTTCTTTGAGGATCCTGACTTCACCATCTTCCTAGCGATGGCAGGCCCAGTTGTCCCCGGGGGGTTGGGGGCAATAGTATCCGAACTCGTCAGGAAGGGGCATATTGACGCTCTGGTAAGCAACGGCGCCAACCTGACCCATGACATCATAGAAGGTCTGGGATTCAGGCATATAAGAGGGGATGCACGGGCGGATGATTCAGCACTGAGGAGGAGGGGTATAGGACGGATCGGCGACATCTACACGGATCAGGCAGCCTTCAAGCAGCTGGAGAGATGGGTCCATAGGACACTTGAAACCTTGGCCGCAGGCAAGGAGGGGGGAGTTGGCAAGGTGCCAGTCTCCACCATCCTCGAAGCCTTCGGCCGGGGTTTGAAAGCTGAAACTTCAATCTTAGCCAGTGCCGCTGAGAGAGGTGTACCAATATTTTCGCCTGGAATCTTCGACTCGATGTTGGGCCTCCACCTCTGGACTTATGGTCAGCTGAATGCACTCCAAGTAGATCTCCAATCTGATATGAGCCGGATGGCTGACCTGGTCTATGGAGCTAAGAAGATTGGGGCTATCATACTGGGGGGCGGAGTTCCCAAACACTTCACTTTAGGAGCCTGTATGTTGAGGGGCGGCGCAGACGCAGCCGTGCAGATAATCATGGATAGGCCTGAGGGCGGCAGTCTCTCAGGCGCCTCCTTAGAGGAGGCGATCTCATGGGGGAAGGCAAAAGAGGAAGGAAACCTCGTCACAGTCGTCGCAGACTTCACAATAGCCTTCCCTTTGATTATAGCATACGCCACATCAGGCAGAGTGTGAACACTGCGAGAAAGCCGCACAGATCTCGGAGAAGCTAAGAACCAGCTTGTAAATGTTGCAGGAACCTTTTACGATATTCCTTTAGAGGCTGTAGCGTAGAGATGAGGCCCATTAAATTAAACATGAAAGATGTAGAGCGATTTATTGAATTTTTTGGTGGCGATGAAAGTATGCTAAGGTATTTCCATAAGAAATCTTGCATTCAAAATCTAGTATAGGAAGTAAGGTCTAAATCAAGTCTCCGTCTGTCAGCTTCAACCGCATCAGTCACACTCTTTTTATTCCTTAATTGAAAGGAGACAAGACCGTAAATAACGCTATGCCATATACTTCAAACACTTAACAAAAGAGAAGCTCCCAAACCTCAAAACCATAATTCCAACTCTCATGGAAAACCCTAACAACACAAACCTAAAATCTCAAATATAACACCCGAAGATGATCCTAATTCAAACAGCTCTGCCTAAAATATGGCATGCGGGGGGAGGGATTTGAACCCTCGAACCCCTACGGGACAGGGTCCTAAGCCCTGCGCCTTTGACCAGACTTGGCGACCCCCGCCGTTACTTAAGAGCGGTAATATTTTTAGCACTGATAGTTATTAAGAGCTTTACGACTGGTAGCTGAGGAGTATGAAGCCAGACATCAATGTCCTTAAGCGAATTGCATCCCGTGTCCGAAGCGAAGTCACCCCCCTAGCCGGCACTCTTAAGGCTGGAGAAGTTGTTGGTAGGGGGGCTGGGGGCGACGCCACCAAACTTATCGATAAAGTTGCGGAGGATGTGGTCTTTGCAGAGCTAGAACGGAGCTCCGTGGACTGTGTAGCGGTGAGCGAAGAGTGCGGTAGGAGGATTATTGGCGACAGACTCAAGGCTGAAGAAGCCTACGTTATCGTTGACAGCGTAGACGGTACCAACAATGCAGTCCGGGGTATACCTTTTTATGCCCTCTCTATAGCAGCCGCCGAGGGCTCAGATCTCTCCTCAATCCAGATCGCCCTTGTAGCGGATCTTCACCAAGGAGTCTCCTATTGGGCTGTTAAGGGGGCTGGCGCAGCTTCAGACAGCACACCTTCTTTGAGAACCTCCACCACCTCAAACCTGAAGGAGGCATTGGTGAGCATCGACCTCAGCGCCATAACGGACGAAATAACCCTCCAGAAGCTAATGAAGTTGATCCTTAGAACCTCTCACAGCCGCCACTTCGGCGCTAATGCGCTCGAGCTCTGCTACCTAGCAACCGGTAAGCTGGATGTCTTCGTGGATTTGAGAGGTAGATTGAGAATTACAGACATGGCTGCTGCCTACCTAATAGTCAAGGAGGCGGGAGGGTTGATTGTTGACATTAATGGGCGAGACCTCAATGCACCCATAATGGATCCAACAGAGAAGGTGTCTTTTATAGCCTCAGCCAATAGGGCTCTCCTAGGGCAAGTTCTGGGACTTGTTAGGGGCTAGCCCCATGAAGGTGGCAGTCGGTTAATCTTTTATGGTTTCTAGGATGCTAAGTATATTCCAGATACGAGTTCTAGTGTAGGGTGGCATATTCGGATCCTGAGAGATCTCGTCAAGAATCGAGATAGTGTTGGCCGACCTCACTGCTTGAGTAAGGCTTGTATTCATTAACATATCGATAGAGTTCTTGGCCGCCCTTCTAATATTTCTAGGAGTCGTTGTATCCTCCGAGATTGCCTTCAAAACCTCGAGCACACTTTTTATGCGTTGTTCATACTCCTCTAGCTTCTGCTTCTTCCTAGACATAAACCTCCCCTCCCCCAAGATGGGGCAGAGCACCTGCTCCGGTCTAAGTTTAATTGTTACCTCTAATTCTTAGACTCGTAAGATATAAAATTACTTAGACTCACGCTCTCTAGTTTATCTAGATGCAATAAACTTTCACAAGAGGTTTATGTGTAATATTTTCTTACATTTTTCCTACAACAAACCTGAACTCAACAGATTAATATTTATCAATGATTTAATGTAACCAAACTCTATACGGTTACGTTGCCCCACCTGATGCAGTAACTCTCTCTTCGACTAGGAAAACTGAACGGGAAAAAAATCAGTTGATGCTGGCCAACACACTTTGTGACAGCGTTTGCTCTGTATGATTACTTCGCGATAAAAGAGAAATACTAAAGCAGGCAGGTTAAGAAAAGAGGCAATACCCTCTCATGGTGGTTGGGATATATTTTCCATCCATGACCGCCCCTAAAAACTGCGTTTCGGCGCTACTTGGTTTGTGGTTGTCTTTGCGAGCGCACCTTTCAAGATTGATTTTCAGGGCTGTCTAGTCTATCACCGTTGTTTTTCAGCAGCTGCCTAAGTTTGGGGTCAATTTTAGCCTCTTTTGTATCTGCCTGGTACTCGACTAGTTCATATTTGCCTAGGGTCTCTAGGATTTTTTGGCAGGTGTCTTGTTGAATTTTAAGTTCTTTCGATAGTTCAGCTAATGTATGCAGCTTCCCATCGAGCAATAGTTCAAGGAGGGAGTCTATTATGCCTTGTGCGTCGTTCAATGTAGAGTTACAGCGCATATTACGGTCAAATATCGGATAGTTTTTATTATATATAAAACTAGTGTAACGATATCTAGTCACCTAGGAGTTATAGTCCTACAAAAATATATTAAACGGGTGCCCGTTTAAATCGTTTCTTATCCAATTATGTGAAACGCGGTATATTAAAATATATTGGGAGGGCATTTGGCCATTCTTAGGAAGAGAGGAAAATCACGGTAAACAATGGACTTTACCGGTATAGATTACTAATGGGGTGTATCGAATCTTTCACTTACGCCCGTGCTCTTATTTAGCTCTGCTTATGTTTATGAGAGCATTTCCAAAAACTCACAACCATACGCTCAACAGCTACCCATCTACCGTACGATCCACTACCTAACTCGCTACGGTGACTATGAGGAGACATGAACTGCCAACTGGGTTGTAATGCTCCATATAGGCCACATCTCTATCAAACCTTTCATGACTAGCGGAAACGTTGGTAAAGCTACAGCTACACATTATTGGCTCACCTTCTCCCTTTTCTCGCCTAATTCGTGGCTGTCTCAGGGTGCAAAAGCAAGGTTTTCTAGGAGCACTCGAATTTTCTCTATGGCTGTCTTTACAATGATCGACGCCCATCCGATCTTTGGCACGATATAAGTTACTTTACCTAGGATTTGATCTGGTTTTACAGGTTCACGGTCTGGGCTGTTATTGTTGTCCCCTTTTGTTATAAACGTTTTCGTGGCGCCCTGCTGGACAGCCACAACCCTGTGGACAATGTTCTCTCTCTCGCCTTTAAACTGAATTATGTCTCCTGGTTTGATTTTTTCCGGAGATATCTTCGTGACGATGACCAAGTCTCCCACATCTATTGTTGGCTGCATGCTCCCGCTGATAATCGCTGTTGGATAGAAGCCCAACTGACCTGTTGAAGCCCAGACAGCCAAGACGAAGATGATGGATATGGCTGTCCAGTGTGGCGTGTGGAGTTTTTCGGGTTTTGTGGTTTGAGTTGGAGTGGTGTGAAAGTTGTGAATTATCAGGAAACCTATTGTGGGTGCTATTACGCCGAGTAGAGCTTTGATGGACCATGAGGGGTCTGGTAGTATCGGAGAGAGCCATTGGAAAGTTAGAATTGTTCCCATATAGCTTATCGACGCTATTGGTCCACCCAATAATGCCAGGTAGGATGCGAGAAGATTTTCTGCTACGCTAGGCAGATATTTCTCACTTAGAAACTTTGTTAACTCGAAAGGGCTACTCAGAGTTATTACAGGCAAGAATGATGCTGACAGTTGAGCGAAGAGCAGGGCTGTAACGCCTATTGCCAGAGTTGCCTTACGTTCCCAGGATTTGATTAGGTAGGCTCTTGGTAGTTCGAGCCCGAATAGCATAGATATGAAGTAGGCTAGGTTGGTTGTTATAATCTGAGGTTCGGATGAAAATGGGCTCCTGCCGAAGCTGGTGAACAGCCCTACAATCACTGAGGCTGATATTTGAAACGTGGCTACTGTTACAGCCATTACAACGAGCGGCTTATCGAGGTGCCACCTATATTTTTTCTGCTTTTTGAATCTTGTTAATGTTATAAAGATTAAGATCCCCCACAAGAGTGGGTTTGTGTAGTAAGATAGCGTCCCGCTTATGGGTGGTAGGATTTGAGTTGCTAGAATGTAGACGGTCAGTGTCAAGGCTAAGATGGGAAGCCATCCAGTCCAAGCGGAGAGGTGAGGTGTTGGGTTTCTATTCATAACTACTCTTTCTGCTCTTAGAGAGAACCTATAAACCGTATGAATGATAAGATCGTACGAGAAGATCGTACCGAAGATATTCCATCTACACTGGTCTTGCAGGTCAACGATACTGACTAGCTTGGGAGAGGGCACATGCCTGTTCACGTCTGTGGAGTACCCTACAGCCTTTAGGGGTAATAAGCCAGAGGATTGCCCACCGAGGCATTTTAGACCCGTTTGCTTCTATGGTGGCTTTCACGGCTATGAGGCGTAGTGCCAGCAGCTCATTGAGGTGACTGGATAGGGCGCGACTGGAGATCGATATCCCTCGGTCGTTTAGAATTCTTTTCAGGTGTCGCTTCTGGAGTCCTTCCTTATGCCGGCTGAGGTATTGCATTATTATGGTGCATTGCTCGCTCAGCCGCCGATGATTGTTCTGAGATCTTTGAGCTAAGGTGTAATGTTGAATTTTGAACTCATATCCGCAGCTAGGGCATATGACTTTATGTGATCTCATTAACCTTTGTTGGACGGTGGAGAGCTCTTGATGGTCTGTCCGATGTTTCAGCCGTCCCATCCTCAGTTCTCAGCTGGGAATATTATCTTTCCGATTAGGTGTAGAGTTTTCTTGAGCGCCTTGGGGATCCAAAGGTAGACCATGCGTCGAGACGCCTAAACTTCTAGGCGGTGGGGGCAGCTCTCTTTGAGGCTTTCGTGTGGTGAGTATCAGATCTGTTAAAAGTATGGCTAAGATTGATAGGAATGTCGTGGCAAAGGGCCACCTTAGAAGGTGTGGCATGATGAACATTTGAATGGTGAATAGGTATAGGGTATTCAAGGATCCTACCGTCAATAACCATTTATTGTGAGGTGAAGCAGTGTTGCTATTTCTCCTCACGAATCTCCAGGCATAGTACCAGATGAAAGCAGTAACCATGCTTAGGGTGATGTAGGGCAGGATGGGGTAGGTTAACTCTGGGAAGGTAAACACATAGCAGAGGTATCCGCCCAATTGTTGGTGGTGTCCGGGTCCGGATCCGAACAGGTCGTGAACTTCCCACCAGTAGAAGATGGGGTGAAGAGCTGGAACGTTCATAAATGTAGGGCTGAAGGAGATTAAAAAGATAGTATAGGCAACTGTGACCGCGATCTTGGCGTATTTGAGGTTGCGCCCCCCGCCCACCAGTTTCCCGAGAGGCTTCAGATGTCGGTGGAGCCAACTTCGGAAGCCAGTTTTAAGAGGCATGCTTTCCACCTCGGGTTTGTCAGATGGCTAGTTCATCTCTTATTGTTATGTTTATTTGGGCAGTATCGAGTGGTTCTGTTCCCTTGTAGGAGATCTTTATCCATATGACTACGTGTTGCGTAGGGTCGGCTGCGATTGGGGGATTCTTCCAGTCAGTGGTGAATGGGGGTTTATTTAGGTCGTTTACTTTCACTTTGCCCCATACAACTTTGAAGCCAGCTTTGTCGTATGGGCCATAAAAACGTGTTTCTTCGACAGTGAAATCGTTACCGCCTGGTATGAACTTGATTAAGGGTCGAATTATATTTACCGGCAGGGTTCCGTCGTTTTTGACAAGCAACCCGACCCATATATACCAGAGTTCAGTTTCAGTTACATTGAAGATTTCAGTGGCTGTGATTTGAAGGGTACGCCTGTCGGGTGTAAGTTGGGTTGTCTCATCGTAAGGGGGATACCCTACTGGTGTGATAACTTTCCACGAGTCTATTATGGTGGCCCTGTGGCCTATTTTTACTGTTCCGCTTACGCTGTCGGTGTCGTTCCAGTGGCCACCGGTGAAGCTAGTTATAGCTGTAACTATTAGTATGCAAATAAACATTACTGTAACTTTGTATGTCGTCATTACCACCTTTAGCCGTATACTTACGGCTTGGTTTTGAGACTAAAAAAGTGGGGGGAGGTTTAGGGTTGTTTTTGTTTGTTAGGCCTTATTCCACTGGATTGCGGTTATCTCTATTTCGAACTGGTAGGTGTGGCATTCTTCAGCGGGTTGTTTGAAGTCTATGTCAACCTCACCCTTGGTGGAGTCGCATGGTTCAAGTTGGGTGCATATGAAGTTTACTATGGTTATGTTCATTATCTCCTCGCCTGGATCATATGCACCGTTGCCGTTGAAATCCTTCCAGAAGAAGCCTGTGGTTTCATGTGCTGGAGGTGGAGTAGTCCATTGCCAGTTGAGCACGCCGGTGGGGTCCCGTATGTCAAGCCCTATGAAGTGGACTGGTATAGTCCCGATATTAGCTATCCTGACCGTGGTGAAGTGGACCTCGTATTGTGGGTAGGCGTTGTGGATCACGAACTCTAGCTTCTTGTAGCCGTCCTTATTGGAGTGAGGATCCACTATGTAGCTTTCCGGCTGATAATATATTTCTGCCCAGCCTATGTCTTTAGGAGGCACGTTTTGCTGTTCATTATCCACGTAGCTTAGAATTTCTTTTGGATGAAACGCTATAGTGCAGGTGCCCATCGCTACTGTGCCACTCACACTGAACGTGTCGCTCCAGTGTGCGGCTGCAACCCCAGTAACTGACAGCGCCATCATAAGAACCAGCGGCAGAACCAAAGCCTTACCGTGCAGCGTATTCATCTTTTATAGCCCTCCCATTAAGCAACCTCGCCTACCTTGTTCCACTGGATGGCCTCAAACTCTATGTCGAATGTGTAGGTGTGGCACTCCTGAGTTCCATCCTGCTTTACGTCAATGTACACGTCTACTGCTTCATCATCGCATGGATCGATCTGGTTGCATACAAGCGATAAGCCTGTTTCTTGTTTGGTTACATACACGTTAAGCACAGGACCACCAGTTTCCGCATTATCCAGCTCCCAGCCAATAACCCTGCCATTAACGTCGTAGAACGTCTCACCTATTACCAGCCCGGCTCCTGGTGTTATAGTAGCACTAATTATGTGGGCAGGTATGGTTCCAGCGCTCGTCAAGGTGGCTTTGCACCAAGCTTCATATTGTGGGTAGACGTTTGTGAGATTAACACTTAGCTTATGGTAGACATACTTCCCTGTATGTGTGCTACGCTCCTCATCGCTTAGACTGCAGGATACATCCCCTACATCTTTAGGAGGTGAATTTTCGTTCTCGTTATCCCAGCAGTCTATGATTTCATCCCATCCAACGATCAGGTCACCCATATAGACGGTGCCGTTTATCTTGACTGTGTCGCTCCAGTGTGCGGCTGCAACCCCAGTAACTGACAGCGCCATCATAAGAACCAGCGGCAGAACCAAAGCCTTACTATACGCCATCACATATCACTCCTCTGTTCTTTTTTTGGGTATTACGACCCTCTAGGGGTCATCGGTTCATAGGCCCCTCTCTCGGCTTCCCCAACTCAACCTCCAGTGGGCATATTTATAAAGAACGAGAACTGGTAAACCGAACTCTAAGACTGAGCCGTAAATCCGAAGAAGAAGCATCAACAAAGTCAGACTGCCCTATAAATCCTTAAAATCAAGATTATCCATGAATTTCGACTTGTTTATCTAGTTTCGAGTAGGCACAGCCCACATTATACGAACCCTTTAGACCTAAGCTACGACAGCTTCTTCTCGAGTGCTATTTTAAAATGAACCATTGAGACAAAAATTAGGACCGCAACTCACGGCCAGAAAATTACGTGAGGCAACGTAACTGTTAGCCGAAAGCGGGCTGGTTATTTGTAGATTACTGAAACAATATGACCGAACCAGTGATACGGAAAGCTTTAATTATCTTCCGTACCTAAAGTTCTAAATTAGAAGTCCGTGAGGAATTGCTTAAAGGCGTGTTTCTGATGGATTCTAGCGGAGAGGGGAGATTAGCTCTGTCACGTGAACACTTCGTAGGAGTAATCTCAAGGAGGTCACAGGTGGATATAATTCAAGCGATTATTAAGGTGGCAACTAGAGGAGCCAAAAAAACGGAGATAGTATACAAGTCGAACCTTACATTTACACGGACTACAAGATACCTGCAATATTTAGAGGAGCAAGGTTTACTCAGAAGAGATGGAGACCGTTGGTTTACCACGGAGAAAGGCTACCAATTCCTAGAAGACTTGGAGAGACTAAACAAATACTTGACCTGAGCCCTGCTATACCTGCATCACCAGGTCAAGCAGCGTCCCTCACCTTACCACCATCATCTTTTTCTCCAACTTCACCCTCAGCCAAATAAACCTTCTTTAACACGAACTTCTTAACCAGAATGGCAACAGCTAAGAAGATGCCACTAATCACGGCGATATTAAGGTACAAGCCCGTATAGTCAACAGCCCACTCCGCGGTGATAACTCTCGGTCTACTCATAAAAATCTGGCCACTAGGCGAAGTGCCAGCATAGTCCCCAGACCAATGAGTGAAAATATATTTTATGCCCCAACCCCCACTAATAGAAGGCGAGGCGGAGAAGAACGCGTTGGAATCCTTATCATACCAACCCGAGCCGGTAACTCCACCGTAAGCAGAGTTAATCTTAAGATAGTACTGTTTCTTCCATTCAGCCTGCAATGTTTTAGGCCCATCAACCAAGACCTCCAAGCTGGATTCGGTTGAATTTAAAGACCCCGTCCAACCGGTGAAGACATATCTACTCTCCCCCTCCACAACATTCCAAGGGTTAGTGACAGAGACAACTTGCCTCGAGTTTGCGGGATAGTAACCGCCTCCCTGAGGATCACCAAAAGCACTAGCCACATCAATATACCAGTTCTCAACGAACTCGGCTTTAATGGAATAGAAGTTGTCAATATCCAAAGTTGTAACTGGATCCGTAGGGCTTCTTATATAGGCGAGATTTTCTCCAACATTGACCCATTTATCGAAAACATACTTGCGCCTATTCTTCTCAACCTCTAACTCGTCGAGTGTAGAGATGGTGGCTTTGAAACCTCTATCATACCACCCAGAACCGCTAGTAGGAATGCCTTTAACGGCTGAACTGATCTCTAACCAGTACTGCTTGACCCAGTCAGCCATGACAGTCGTAGGGCCTGACATATATATAGAATTCTCCGAAGTCCACGGCGAAAGGCCCACATTCCACCTATTAAAAACATACCGAACCTTACCTTCTACCACATAGTAAACAGGGTCTACGGCAAAATTAGCCAGAGAATCTTTGTCATACCAGCCCTGCCCCCTAGGGTTACCGTAGGGCGACAAGACTGTGAGAAAATACTGAGTTTTGTAGATAGCTACATAGGTGAAGTCGGATGTAACCTTCAAGCTTCTAGATGACGCCACGTAGCCGTCATTCCACCCCTCAAACACATATCTAACTCCCGCCGAACCATAAACGGTACCTGAAGCGATAGACACACTGTGAACCGAATTTTTAGCCCATTTGAAGTTAAGAGGCAAATTTGTCGGGAGATACGTTAAACCATCAACAATAAACGAGACAGGAGTAGGGTAACTATTGAGGGTTACAGTGTACTCTTCCTGAGCCTGGGCACCAAAGCCCACCGAACCGCAAAACGAAGAAATAAGAAGAAGAGACAAAACCAAACAGAGTTTTGAGTGAAGCCTCAAACAGCAACTCCCGTGAACTAGCCGCATCATCGCCAGCCTCTCAGCCTCTCCTCTTCCTCACGACCACGTAAAGTCCAGCAGCCAGAGCTGAAGCCGAAACAGCTAATACGGCGAGTAGCGTAGGGTCATATGGTACCGCCAGAATTCTCGGCTCTCCCACAGTGAACGTCAACTCTTTCGCATCAGTCATCTTACCTTCGTAGACCGCGTGAGCGACCACCCTATATTCGCCAGGCTGCCTTATGTCGATGTAGGATTTAAGTAGAACCTGACGACCAGCAGGCACAATAAGCTCATCAGTGTTGAACGTCTCAACCAGAGCGCCGTCCCGATATACTTCCCCAACGAGCTTCGCCCTTGTCTCAATCTTACCTATATTCTCAAACACTCCAGTGATCCCTAAGATTGGACCGGAGAGAGACTGCCCACCGTAGGTTAACTCAGTCAAAATACCCTCTCTGGTTAATGTGCCTAATGGAAGCACCTTGAAAGGTAAGTTAACCTTGGTCAGCATATCACCATCTAGCGATACAGCTACAGTAGCATTGTAGTCTCCAACCTCTACGCCTGTAGCGTTCCATCTTGCCTGAATGATAGTGACCGGACCTGGCTTTATACCCTCAGCTATATAGCTAAAGCTGTCTATGGGTGTTCCATACCTAGTTATAGTTGTATCGATCCGCGGATTTGCAACCACGTTCCCGGTATTTCGGAATGCAACATTTATTATGAGTGGGTAATTTACCTCAGTATCAGTCAGAGTAACGTAATCTACTGCGCCGGCTAGAATCTGGTCGCCGGAGACTTCGATGATCACGAGCGATGATGCCTGAATAACTGTGCCTACTCCTACCTCAACCTCTTCTCCAATCCCAGACGAGGTCTCAGCATATATGGTGGCGTTATAGACGCCATTAGCAGCATCTTGCGGTATCTTGATTTTAACCAGCACGGTAGAACGCTGCTCGCCTGCGATAGACAACTCCTCCAACGGCGTAGTCAAGTCGTCTAGTTTGTAAAGAGTAATCCACCCGCTAGCGACACCCTCAGTCCTCAAGGCAAATACACCGGCATCTGTACTAGGGTTAAAAACCGTCACTGTTCTATCATACTCCATACCCCGCAAAGCATTCGTTATCCTCAACTCGCTCGGCCCAATACCGACGCCAACGGCTCCAGCAGGCTGGGAGAAAAGAGGAGAGAACATCAAAACAACCAACCCGAGGATTAGAAATTTCTTGGCTACGCCAGTCAAGATTTACACTCTCAGGGTTTCTCTAAGACTACTTTTTAAAATAATAGTTTGGAACTTAAGGTTCGGACTTATGTTCCTATTTTTACTCTCTTAGAATCTAACTTCCAGAACCCTGATCAAACCCTTTTGAGAGTTAAAGTAATGGAGAAAAAATGTATGCCTTAACGGCATACGTTTCAGGTGGTTTTTAACTTATGCTGGCTTCTTAGGCAGGAACGCAGCTGAGCCACATCTTACCTGTATGCTCGCCTGTGCCCTTTATCACGTGGATTGAGAAGTCAAGCTCTTCAGTGTTGCAGTTTGGCAGAGGGTTGGGCAGTATGACTTCTTGCTCTGGGTTATAATATACTCCGTTGGCGGGGTCACTGCCCAGCCTAGCATCAAACTTTACATTCCAAGTGCCGGTCACGTCTTTACCGAAGCCCATGTCATTCTGTTTGATCTTTATCTTGCAAGCTATGTTCCCAACATTTCTAACAGTTGGGAAGTTAGCAGTTCCAAAGTCCTTATCGCCAGCAACCCACTTCTCCTTACAGACGCTTACAGAACCATAGTTGACTGTGCAGAAGTCAAACTCACAGACGGCAACAGGTACGTAGAGGAATGTGTTAACGAGTTCAGGCGATAAGTTATCATTGTGATCCATCGCGATAACTTTCACAGTGTAGTCCCCAGCTGGCTGGTGATAGTCAAGATCGGCTTGTCCTCTCCAAAGATCGGCGACACATTTCTCAAGCTGGAAGCGAACGGAATTATAGTCCTCTCCAGGACCATAGTGCACTAGGCCTGCCGCTGCAGCCGCATCAAATAGTGCCAGAACAGGCTCTACCGGTGGTTTAGCTATCCTGCTCATCGGCACTTCGTACTTGAAGCTACCGTCGGGGTGATAAACATCAGCCCAAACCAGCTTCACAGCACCGTTGTCTTCAGCGTCGGTCACTACCGCAAAATATTGAATAGTCTTCTTGCCTTGGTATACACCAGGTGGGAGGAACTGGCTTCCTGAGATTGCATGTGTAGGATCACCGTCTTCCAAGCTTGGAGTCAAGTCTTGCTCCCATTTGCACTTAACCTTCGGCGCGGTGCCCCCTCCAGCGGCTATGGTAACCTGGGTGTCAATCTCTTGGGCGAACACAGGCACCATGACTACCGCAGATAAAGTCAGAACCAAGATCGTGGCGATAGCAACAGCAACAGTCAAACCTCTCTCCGCGGGCATTAAGAACCTCATTTTTTTCTTCCTCCAATTTTTGGGCTATCATCGGATTGAGCGTGCAGACGCCAATCCTTTAACGGAGGCTCCCAGTTAGTCCTCCGGGTAGTTCACCGATGGCGTCTTCAGTGAAATTCTAATAAAGCAGTTGTGAACCTAAGAGTCGTTCCTTAGGTCAGAACTAGCAAAAACGCAAAAATATGAGCAGATCTCCCAGTTGCAAGGCATACAAAGACTTTTTACATTAAGATTTAATTTCAGACAGTTCAACCGAAACTGTTCTCTACAGGCTGAATAGTCACCTTTCCGTTATAGTCCCCTGCGGGCATCGACGGAGGAGCATCCAGGTAAAAGCAGTATGACCCAGAGGCACCACTACTCAAAGTGTCAATCTTCTGAGGCACCGCAGATAGGTAGATGACACCACCAGAACCACCCTCAACCCTTATATTTGATACCGGTATCTTTGCATCAAGAAACTCGTGACTAAGGTCAGTACCATAAATGAAGATGTCTATCTTCATCCCAACATTATCGGGATCCATGTTCGTAACGATAAAGGGGTTTTGGGCAGCAGACACATTTTCATTACCCGCAACAACAGACCCGAAGCTTAGAGACGGAGAGCTTACACTCTCCATAACACGTGGATTCAAGAATATCCCCCCTACCTTAACGCCACAGTTATCTGCAGGTGTCAGGTCGCTGTCGAACGCGACTATGAATATGTTAAACAACCCATAATCTGCTGGTACACTCCATTCACCTTCAAAATTGCCGCAGGTCGCGTCAACGATCTCGGATAGGTTGAGAGCTAAAGCAAAATCGTCTAGGCTTATTACCTCATCAGACGATAAGATTACTTTGGCAGCCCCATCAAAGTCTATGTCGGAGATGCCATCCTCATCTGTAATATTAACCTTAAACTTGACTGTTTCACCATAAAACGTGTAGGGCATCTTAGCCTCCGACCTCAGACATCTCAACCCTCCAGCATAAGTCTCCATACTGAATGTATTCTCTTCTATGTGGGGCGCCTTATCAGATGGCCCCGGATTTGGGTCAGATCTCGGGTTCGGCTGGGGGTCAGGGTCAACTTCTGAGTACTTGTTCCACTGTACAGGAACCACCTCAACCTCGAACGCATAAGTGTGGCATTGCTCCGCGCCTTGCTTTGCGTGTATACTTATTCTAGTCTTGAAAGAGTCGCAAGGGTCAATTTGCTGACCTACAGGGTCAGGGTCAACAACCACATCTAATATCTCGTTGCCACTAGCATCCAAAAAACACCGTTTTACAGCGTCATATGTAAGAGCTCCTGTAAGCTCGGTGAAGGTAATCTTCTTCGTTACCACCGGTATTGTCCCAGCATTATCGACCGTTAGCTCGCACCACGCCTCATAAGACGGGTAGACATTGCCGATAACTAGATCAAGTTTCTTATAGACAGTCTTACCAGTGTGCGTGTCAGTCTCAGGAACTGTCAGTTTACATTCCACACTCCCCACATCTTTTGGGGGCATGTTTAGGTCTTCATTATCTCCACAACCCAGAATATCCGTAAACCCAGTTGTGAGGCTTCCCATCTCGACTATGTCACGGATCTCGACCCTATCGCTCCAGTGTGCTACGCTCACCGTTGAGAACATAAGAATACCTATAATAAGCAGAAATAGCGAAAATAGCGACTTCGGACGGTTTATATTAGTCAAAGTGGTACTCTATGAGGGTTTGTGCCGAAGTCTTTTAAGAGGATTTAGAACCAATAGACCGAACATTAAGTATACGCACAAACTTTGAAATCCTACCCAAGCCGACGAAACCATATAAGACCGAACAATTGGTTCCAAACCGTTATACATTTGCGAATAAAACCTTGGATGACCAATGTTGAGAAGATCGAAGCTCGGTGTCTTTTACGACATCTTAATGATAGCGAAAGATGGGGCGAAAAAGACCGAGATAGTCTACGAGGGGAACTTAACTTTCACAAGAGCTAACCAATACTTACAAATTTTAGAGGACCAGAACCTGATAGAGAGGAATGGCGACCGATGGGTAACAACGAAGAAGGGCCTCAACTTCATAAAGAACTTCCAAAGAATCAAAAAACACGTCCCAACAAACCAAGACGACGAGTAACAGCCTGAGACAACAAAACGGGCAACAGAGGAAAAAAAACTATTCCCGCTCCATAGTGGAGATTTTGAGGCAGTTAATTTCAAGCTTTAAATGCGCCAAGTATCGGCTAGATTTTATGCAAGCTCAAGTCTGGGACACAAAAAGATGTGGAAAAGTTTTTTGAAACACACGATGGAGCGTACATTAATGAGGGTTACCGGTGAGGACCGCAGATAAGCCTCTCAACATTTCAATTGGAAAATGCCGCCATTGGAGAATACACCCCCACTGGACTAAGGCTGGCTATTGCGGGCATTGCAGAACCATAATTCTATCCGACCATAAAGACCTACTCAGAAATTTGACTCATGAAAGCATCCACGCCACACTTCACTCGCTCAGAGTTAGAGACCGCTACGACAAGCTACCTGAACACGTTCACTACCTCATCGAGACAAACAGCCCACAATGGAAAGTTTACCTCTACAGGATACTCTGTACACTTGTAGAACTATGGTGAACACCAACGATAAAGGAACATGTAACATGCCAGCCAATTTTTGCGGAAAAGTTTACATCCAAAAAAGACGAAAACCTCTTAACAAGGCTTAACAACATGCTAAGGCACGTCGGGAATTATACATGGTTGGATGTGGCTCTTAGCAGGCCAACTAATTAGACATGTAACCTCTCTGAGGAGGCTTTCCTCGATTGTGGTAGGATAGATGAGCGGTATTATCGTAAAACCTCGAGAAAAATTTGGAGATGAAGGAGATGCAGCTAGAGTTGTCGAGATAACGAGAGTATTCGTCCCTTTTTGAAAGCTATGTGGACTGTAAGCTTCGACGCTAAACCCAATGCGGTGGGCTTGGCTTGTAGCGTTGAGTGGTGAGCTGTGTGCGCCCTCAGAAGATTCTTGAATGGTCATCGGGCCCTCGCCTTGCGCCTTCAGAAAACCGTAAGCTCCATTTGGCATCTCGCTCACCGAGTTTATTTAATACTTAAAGGGTTATTCTAGATTATCTGGAGTGTTACTCGAGTTTAGTAGAGTGATGATATACAAAGAGATAAGGTGTTGAACTTGCCTCACGTTATATGGGCGGAAGCTAAATTGCCTGATTACGAGTATGCGGTGAAGAGTAGGAATAGGTGGAGAGTCCTTGAAGCCATCGCCAGTAAAGGCGGGGTCGCTAACTTTAAGGATATCGAGAGAGCCTCCGGTGTTAAGGGGTCTACTTTAACACATCACCTTGACGTATTACAATCCCTTAACATAGTGGATCGTGAAGTTAAGGGAACATATCGCCTAAAATATAAGACACCCCTCTGCTACCTCTTCGGCCGTGAGAGTGAGGTTCCATTCGCTTATTATGGGCTTCTGGGAAGGAAGGACGATATCTGTGACCCTGAACCGGAGGTGGCTCTAAAACTCCTCGAGAAAGAAGGGGTAACCCCTAAACTGGTCTACGTAACTACCTCCCATGAGGCGTTGAGTGACTGGAAGGACCTCAAGCTTCAGTACCAATGGATACTCTGCTATGAAGATCAGATACTCGATATTGATGCTGTGAAGAGGAATGTGATTTCGTGGCTGGAGAGTTCTCTGAAAGAGTATGTAGCCATCCTTGACTGCACATCAGCTACCAAACCTGCGACGCTTGCCTATTATGAGCTGGCTCAGATGTTTTATACGCCTCTCATCTACGTATACGAGCCAACTAGAACCTTAAAGTGGCTGGTCTCTAAGGAAACTATAAAGAGGAGGCTCGGAATACCGAAGGGTGAGGAATGATTCCAGATGGGGAAAGCTTTAGTGATCTCCGTGGGAACTGGAACCAGACCAGGCGATGAGGCTATAAACAGCTTAGCGGGCGCTATAGCTTTCAGCATAAAAAACAATCACCCTGACAAAGTGTTCTTCGTTGCTAGTAAGGATAGTGTTGAAAAGACCTTACCCAGAATCCTTCAGAGAGTAGCATTACCGGATTACGAGATAATAGATGTGGAGGATCCTGACAATATTCGTAAGATCTATGAGGATCTGAGAAGGAAATTCGTGGAAATAAGAAGCAGATATCCCTCGGTGGTTGTTGACTACACTTCTGGGACTAAGGCTATGACAGGGGCGCTTGTAATTTTAGGATCTCTGTTTGAGGTGGACACTTTAAGCTATGTTAGCGGGAAAAGAACTGATGGCGTTGTCATTAAGGGCGCGGAGGAGCTTCAAAGTGTTAGACCATACTTCGTGATCTGCGATAAAAAGATCATGGAAGCTAAAAGGTTTTTTAATGAATGCCGATTTGACACAGCATCAGCCATCATCGAGGAGGTTGAGAGGATTGTAGCTGACAAAGAAGTCCATAGCCGAATAGCCCCAATAAAAAATGCAGCCTCAGCCTATTCAGCTTGGGACAAATTTAAACATGCCGAAGCATTCAAGCATCTTGAGGCTTTGGAAGGTAGAGAATTTGATGGCAATAAAAGCTTCCTAGGCAGACTACTGCACAGCGACGAGAAGGAACCATACCTAATTGCTGACTTGATAAATAACGCAAAGCGGCGGGGCGACATCGAAAAGAAATATGACGACGCAGTAGGGCGTTTATACCGCGTTGTGGAGTTGGTGGCGCAATACCGTTTAAGGAAAAATTATGGAATAAATTCAAGTGACATCGACTTGGAGAAGATACCTCCAACCCTTAAGGAGAGGTGGAAGATACCTGCACAGGGTGAAAAGATTAAGCTGGGACTTGAGAGAGATTATGAGCTGCTAGCAGCAAAAGGTGATGAAATAGGAGAAATGTTTCTGAGAGATGAGAAGCTTAGAGACTTACTGTCAAAGAGAAACTTTTCCATCCTAGCACATGGATCAACTCCAGTGAATAGAGAGGTCTATGAGAGACTTCTCGAGAAAGCTATTAGTTATGGGTCAGCTGTCGTGGAAAGTCTTCAAAGTCTTCTTCGAGACTCGGAGTTTGCAAAGTTCACCGCCAATTGAATTCGCTCTATAGAGGACTCGGTCTTTCGCACCGCACATAACCTTTTTTTAAAAAAATCAGTCGATCTGATCATTGAATTGTACCCTTGCCTTGTGTAAGCTCGGGGATGAATGTGAGATTTACACAGCAATCTGGTTAGTTCCTAGTGGCTAGAGACTAGATTACATACATTGACCATTTTTAGCCTAAAAATTGGATACCTCTCTGTGGGTGGCTTGGAAGGTAACCAAGTCGAATATGCGGGAAAGGCTAATGAATGTTGGCGTCCCATCTTCGGATTCAAGTCAAAGAATTATACTGACTCTTCGCCTAGATGACGGCGACATAGAGACCCGTGTAGCTTAAGGGTTTAAAGTCTCTCACCCCGGGTCGGACTTGCCATTAACCTCATATCGCACAAAAACTGAGCCACTTAATGTAAGTTTAAGCTTCTCAGCTCAAAAAGGAGATTTGGGGCTGAAGAGTCCCGAGTAGATCGAAGGTTTAATGTCGATGTAGATTTCTTAAATTTAACAAATAATTTTAGTATGGCTGCTAAACTAGAGTGGGAATTACTGGTGGGATTCGAGGAGGATATTGAATTTCTAATCTCGAGGCTCGTGGAATGCGGGGCTCACACGGCCAAGGGTGAACTAGATGGGGTAAGAGATAAGCTGTTTGAACTTCGCAGGCGTAACTTAGTGAAGATCAATCATTCCGTCATTGAACTCCTATGCGCCAGCTATCTTATTCGGAATGGTTACGAGGTAGATGTTGAACGTCGACTAACCGACATCTTGACGTGTGATGTGTATGGGGTTAAAGGGGACGGAAATGTTATAGTCGAGGTTGAGACGGGGTTTACACCTCCAGAGCATGCACTCGACCCTGGAACCTATAACAAGGTGCGAATTGTGAGTAAGGTAGCTAGGTACAGCAAATTCTCTAACAAGTTCATACTTGGCACCCCTCCCACTAATATACTACAAATTCCACGGCTCTTCTGTAAGCCGCCTAGGTTCAGGATGGCAGAGGAATTGTCAGAGATGAAAGCTCTCTGTGATAGATACTATACGAATCCTCCGATAGAACTTGAGGAGATAAAATTCGGTCGCCTATATGCGGTTTACATATTAGATGTGGACAAGTTGAAAGTTACAGAAGTTGATATAGACGCATATGTTGAGGCTCTCTCAGCGTTTCCCCACCTAGCTGAGAATGCTCGGTAAAGTCGATAAAAAGCTTGCAACTTTTCCAACTAGAAACCGCAAATGTAACTTCTATAGGCTTTTTAATTTGCTGATAACAGTTATTATAGGAGTTCAGGTGGCCCTTTTGGGTGAGAGTCTAAAGAAGATGGCAGAGGTTTTGAAGGCGGGGGCGACGATGCTAGATAAAACTTGCCCCCAATGTTATTCGCCCCTTTTCAAACTGCCTTCTGGTGAGATCTATTGCGCTAAATGTGAACGGAGAGTTGTGGTCGTAAAGAGTGGAGAAGATGCACTCCAAGCGGTTTTGCCTGTGGCACTCTATTCGCTAGAAGAGACAGTATCCAGAAAGCTGAGGGAGTTAGAGGGCCAGATCAACTCGGAGAAGGAACCTCAAGGGCTACAAACCCTTGTAAGTCTGGCCTTAGGATACTTGGAGATCCTGCAGAGAATAAGAAAGTTGAGGGGGCCCAGCTAAAGATCTTAGACGGCAACATAGTTTTACTCCTCCTGCCCTTCAACTCTGTCTGTCTGGTATTTGGCGGTTATGACTCTTCTGATCTTCTCCGCGATCACGTCACCAACACCGTGGATTCTCTGTAGCTCCTCTTTCGTGGCGGTGAAAACGCCCTCGACAGAGCCTAGGGCGGAGAGCAGTCTTCTGGCTAATGTTCGTTCAACATTCGGGAGACCTGCTACGATGTACTCCTGTTGTTCTGTGAGAGTCAACGGTTTCTTTGCCGCTCGAACCGAGATGTGGACTTCTTTCTTCTCTAGCTGTTCACTTTTGGCTGCGGCTATGAGCATGAGTGCGGTCTCGGTGGGGTTCTTAGTTATGAGAACTGGGATCCTGAAGTCGAGCATCAGGCTGAGGATCGCCCCCCTTATTGCCTGAGCTGAGATGCCTCTCGATGTGTAGGGGTCCTCACCTTCAACTATAAAAATGGGCTTAGTATATGAGGATGATAACTCTTTAGCCTGTGTGAACAGCCGCTTATCTATTATGGAATCCGCTAGATCGGAGGAGGTCTTCCTCTCTACGGCGACATCTTCTGAGAGGACATAGTCGCCCACGGGAAGGTTCTTAAGCTCAATTCTCGCACCGAGACGGATAAGTTCCTTGACAACTTGGGAGGAGGAGTCACGGTTATCCACGTAGATTAGCGGCCCCTCCCCTCTCCCTTCGCCTCTAGGCAGCTCAGGCTTTAGGTAGGGCTCTAATTTGGGCTGATCATCCCTATCAGATGAGCTTCTTGGAGGCTGCATCTCACGGATTATGTCCAGCATTAACTTCTCCTTTCTCTTCGCCAGCCAGTAGTAGGCTTCATCCCGTGTATCCTTTGTGACTAGTATGATTAGCCTACCAGGGCTACCCCTCGCGGTTCTCCCACGCCGTTGTATGAACCTGATAGCGCTGGGGACATTATCGTAGAAAATTACAAGGTCTGAGGCAGATATGTCAATCCCCTCTTCAGCTACCTGTGTGGCAACCAACACGTTATACACGCCTCTCCTAAAGCCATCTAACAGTGCAACTTGCTCCTTCTGGGAGAGACCTTCATCCCCAAGCTTGCTACTCTGCCCAACAAACCTCACTGCCTTGACACCTGAAACAGCGCCTAACCGCTCAATCAGCCGACTTGCGGTCTCCCTATAGTTTGTGAAGACTATTATCCGCCGAGCTCCCTTCGAGAGGTTCTCTCTAACCTTCTCTACGAGTTTCTCAAGTTTGGGATGCTCGACCCCTTTCGCTTCGTAGAGCAAAGTTAAGTTTATCGCATCACGGATCTCGCCATCCATGAGAATACTCCTAACAGCTGTTGAGACCCCAGAGCGGCTGCCCATCGCCTCCAATTTTGCGAAGTAACTCTTCAGAGGGGCGAGACCTTGCGTCTCCAGAAGTTCCACAGCGTAGGAACACCGCCTCAATGCTAACAGGTCTGATAGTAAGAGGCGGAGGTGTTGTGGCGGAGTAGAATATTTCGCGATCTCCGACTGTATCCCTCTCATGGCCTTCTTGAAACTTTCAAAGGTGAATTTTCCAGAGGTACCAGTCTCCAAGAAGCCCGCCTCCCTCAACGCCTTGCTCCTCTCTCGGATGAAAGACTCTAGGTGACTTTTGACGCTCTTAAATGCTGGAGGAAGTTCAGTGCTACACCACTCAACCTCCAGCGGTGCCACGTAACCTCTGACATCAGGGCTCATCTCACTCCTAGCCTCAATGAACTGTATGCCCAGATTCCTCCGGATCTCCTCAATTTTCTCCCTGGAAGACCCTGGGGAAGCTGTTAAACCCATTATCAGCGGATGCTCACTCGTCTTCAAGTATTGCTCCGCAATGAACACGTAGGCGTAGTTGCCAACCGCCCTATGGGCTTCATCAAAGACTAACAAGACTACATCGCGCAGGGAAACCCGACCGGCCAGAATGTCATTCTCCAAGATTTGCGGCGTCATGAATACCAGCCTGCCAGTCGAGCCAGCCCTCTTGCCTGGAGGGGTCTCACCCGTGAATATACAGAAATCTTCATCCCTGAGTTCAAGGAGAGACCTAAAGGTCTTAGCGTGCTGAAGAATCAAAGGTCGGGTTGGAGCCAGAATGAAGCACCGCCCCCCCGGATGTCGGTAAAGCCGCTCTGCAGCGACCCTAGCAGCGATCACAGTCTTACCCAAGCCTGTAGGGATTGTGACAAGGGTATTACCCTTAGAGCAGGTTTCAACTATGCGATCTTGGTAGGGCCGCCGCTCGACCACCCCAGCCTTGATCATAGGGTGATCAACGAACTCCGGCATACAGCTGTGCCTCTCAAAGACAGAACCGCCGCTCACCTTAATATATCCATCTTATGCGTAGGTGTTCTACGGAGACGACTCCATGTATGGAAAATTCGATAATTTCCCGGAAACAGTACAGACATGGGCTCTCATCGCGTATAGCTCTAAAATTCACCAAGTACAATCAATACTGATCGAAACTTTATGGAAACTGAATAGCAACAGCGAAGAGGCTGTTGAGCACATCTCAAAAAGTTCAGGGCCTGTGTGGTGCAGATATGAAGTTGGAGTGGCAGATGGCATGTGTTTTAATTTCATAGACGAGGAAGAAGTTTTGAAATTAAGAGAAAAGCTTGAAGGTGAGTCATATAAAATTTTGGATACCTTAATCTGCACTTCATATTATTACGCGACGAAAGATGGAAAGAAAACCAAGCTGAGGTCAGATCTTCAATATTTAAGGTTCACGTTCGAAGCACTGGACTACTTCGAGGTGTACGTCCATCATTTCAGAGGCCCTAGGTGGATGCCGCTGGATGAGCTGATCAGGAGAATCTTCAATAGGTTAAATGATGAGGCTAAGAGGAGGAGGCTACCTCTACTGAGCATTGTGAGGCTTGAGGGACATTAGCCTCTCAGCCTCTTTCAAGACGATTTCTAGTATCTCCCCATGTATCTCCTCGATACTCCTATCGGCTTTGACTATCTTGAAGCCATCAGTCTTGGCGAGGTCGAGATATATCTTACGCACCTTAGACTGGTACTCCAAATCCTCGAAGACAGACCGCTCACCAGTCTTCCTTTTCAAACTCTCACTAGGGGGCAGATCTAGGTAGACCGTCAAGTGGGGTTTTGGGGCGAAGAAGTTTATTTCCCGCAACCATTTCAAATCGCGTCCTGCGGCTCCTTGGTATGCGAGAGAGGAGTAGAGGTAACGGTCAGATACTACGACTATGCCTTGCCTGAGTTTGGGCTGGATTGTCATCCTTACATGCTCATACCTGTCAGCCGCAAATAGTAACGCCTCATGAACTGGCGCTCTGCCCTTTGCTCTAGAGACATGTAACCGGATGATTTCTCCTATGCGGCCGTGAGTCGGTTCGGTTGTATACTCTGCTTTATAGCCAAGCCTCCTTAAACCTTCAACTAGTAGATAAGCCTGGGTTGTCTTACCAGAGCCGTCAATCCCTTCGATGGCTATGAGCATTCCTTTACCTCCCGCGGTAGCCTTAACCATAACGACCACTAAACTGAACTACAGCGAGTCTCTTGAGACTAGTTATAGGGCTTATATTAATAATTGAATGA
Source organism: Candidatus Bathyarchaeia archaeon (assembly GCA_038883335.1). Lineage (NCBI taxonomy): Archaea > Thermoproteati > Candidatus Bathyarchaeota > Bathyarchaeia (SeqCode) > Bathyarchaeia archaeon. Next base: position 3,358 of record JAVZMI010000009.1, on the reverse strand, counting down.
TAATATATTCTGGTCGGTTACATGTTACAATTGTCGAGTAGGCTGTTAAGTATAGACGCAGAAAAAACAGCAATCCGGATTACATGTATTTTGAAGTTTTACGTAGAGAATGTTCAAGCCTCCGGTGTGGTTGTGGGGATGAGTGGCGGCCTTGATTCCTCCGTTGTCACCGCTCTCTCAGCAAGGGCGCTGGGTGAAAGGCGTGTCACTGGTATCTGCCTCCCGGAGGCGGAAACATTCAACCAGAAGGATGTAGATGACGCCTCAAGGCTTGCGAGTGACCTTAAAATAAACTTTCACATAGTGGATATCTCGGAGGCTTTGGAGGCTTTAACCAGAGTCCTCCCTATATTCGACCCTCAGAGCCTACTTGAGAAGGGTAATCTAAAAGCACGTATAAGGATGACTGTCCTCTACTATTTTGCTAACAAACTTAACTCTCTCGTAGTAGGCACCAGCAACAAGAGTGAGATATTAACCGGCTACTTCACAAAGTATGGTGACGGTGCCTCTGATCTTCTTCCCATTGGGGGGCTGTATAAGACTCAGGTATACCAGCTGGCCCACTACCTTAAAATTCCTGAGGACATCATAAATAAGCCTCCAACAGCGGGTCTATGGCCAAGGCAGTTAGACGAGGAGGAGCTTGGCGTTAAATATGAGACCCTAGACCTGATACTTCAGGGGTTTGAATTTGGGCTTTCCACAGATGAGATCGCAAAGCAACTGGAATTACCAAAGAGCCTCGTCGAGAGTATAAGAACCAGAAAACTTCGGAGTGAACATAAGAGGCTAGGTCCACTCACCATCACTTAAGCTCAATGCCATATTCCTAGGTCTCCAAGAAAATAGACGCCACATAATATACTAGCCAGTTGCACCCTACCAGCAAATTAGAATTTATCAGACAAAATAGAGCCATGCCTCCTAGTAATAATATTATTTACTGATGACGAGCTTAAGCTACATGTACACCTTTTCTCTCGGAGCAGAATAACTAGGTCTTCTTGACCCATAATTAATAAGCTACCTGAACCTATACAACTCTAGCTGCAATACACATGTTCCTCTCTCTGAGAGAAGCTGTTTAATTTAGGCGGCTTGTAGACTTGTTGTATTTATAATTTTAAATGATGCCAAACCAAAAATAACGACCGCCGTTAAAATGGCGACCGCCCCTGAAAATAGGAAGACAGTCTCAAGGTCTGAAAGTAGAAGCACCATACCCAGCAATACTGGGCCTAAGGTCTGACCGATTCTTAGCGTAGTATTGAATAAGGATACTACAACTGCACGCTGTTCTACAGGAGCTATCTCTGTAGCTATGAGGTTTAATGCGGGGAGGTTCAAGCCGTGCCCAGCCCCAAAGATGGCGATGGGTAAGAGTAGGTTTGGTAACGATGTGGTAAATGGTATCATTATAAAGCTAAAGCCGTATGCCAAGAAGCCTATTATGATGAGCTTCGGTTTCGCAATTCTTCCAGCCAACCTTCCGGTTTGCGAAGCGAAGACCGCGGTAAAAAGGGACATAATAGAGAGAAAGACACCTATAACAAAGGAAGTTACCCCAAAAGTCTCCCCCAGGAGTATAGTAAAGAAGGTAATAATGCCGCCGTAAAGTAGCATAAATGCTGAAATCCCGGCGAAGAAAGCCGCTAATGCCTTCGGCGACCGCATATACGTGAATGTGCCCCTGAGATATAGACTAATCCCAAGTTCACGTGTAACGGCAGGGTTTTCTAGGAAGAGATATGCCAGAGCTGCAATTGGAAAGGCAACAACGAACAGGAGGAAAGGAAGATTCCACGCCAGAAGCCCTAAAGCCCCGCCTATTATGGGAAAAGAAGCAGTACCTATGCTTATTATGCTTGCATTAGCGCCCATAGCTTTTATCCGAGTTGAGCCGTGAAATAAATCGCCAATTAAAGTAACCGCTAAGGAAGCCAACCCTGCACCACCAATCCCCTGTATGAACCTCAAAGCTAATATAAGTTGGAAGTCGGCAGCAAGGTAGAGAGCTATTCCAGCGAAGCCGAATAGGAGTATGCAGGGGATAAGTGTCTCCTTTCTTCCGAGCCTGTCAGCGAGCATCCCTATTAAGGGGGCGAGGAGTACCCCTGGGAGCGTATAGAATGCTATTATTAATCCTATACTCTCTGCTGGCACATTCAGAACTGATGCCATTTTTGGAAGTGCTGGAGATATGGCGCTTACACCCATAATGTTCATAAGTGTCACTCCGAAGATGACCTGCAAGTTACGGTTCCTATAGATACTCATACCATAAACCCCAGCAGTAAGTGTAAAAATATTTGACAATCGAGTAGACTTTTAATAAGCCACCCTCATCGGTAACTACTCCTCTGATCATGCCGGCTTTGACCCAACAAACTCGACTGTTGCGTTAAAGAAGCTTGAACGAAAGGGCTTAAACAAGCTGCGAGTCAAGAGCAAGTAGGGTGGTGGGACCGGCCGGATTTGAACCGACGACTTTCGCCGGCAGGCACACGCCGCCTACGGGTCTCTCCCCGCTCCAGCTCCCCATCATCCCTGAGCGGTCAATATCAGCTTAATCGAGCTGGAGCCCCTAACTGTCAAGAAGATTCACTTACTCGACAGTCGTCCTACCGGGCTAGACTACGGTCCCTAATAGATCTAGCACCTTCGAGGTTAAAAATTAAGTTTTCCATCCTGACTCTCCAGCGCCAAATAAGGATTGTTTAGAGAGACGCAATCACCGAAGAGAGTTTGGGAGACGAGAATTATCGGTTATAGGTTACCTATTTCCGCTAATGTTAAATAGAGGACATCGTGTAGTGTTACTATGCCTATAGCCACAGTTTTCAGGTATTTAAAGCCGGAAGCTTCTCCGAGAGATGATCCGGGAAAATTTGTGGACGGTGCTAGAGACTTCATCCGGAAACATGTAAGGCCTGAGGATAAGGTGGAGGTAATGGTTTCAGGCGGAGCTGACTCCACCGTTACAGCTGCACTCTTCCATTTGGAAGTGGGAGATAGGCTCTATGTTACCCATGTAGATACTGGCTTCATGAGGTTATTAAGGGGGAGAGAGGAATCTGAGACGATCGCGGAGAGATTCTCAGAGTTCAAGAATTTTAAACTTGTAGATGGTAGACGATTATTCTATGAGAAGGTTATGGGAATTTTAGACGCTGAGGAGAAGCGTCTAGGTTTTAGAAAGGCTTACGAAATTGCCACAGACCAGCAGATGGTGGAGTCTGGGTGTAACGTTATGACGCAGGGGACAATTCTACCTGACATCATCGAAACTGAGGGAGGCGTGAAGAGCCAGCATAACGTATTCCTAAAGTTCAGCGGGGTAGAGAAAGTTGTTGAG
>JAVZMI010000008.1 GCA_038883335.1 Candidatus Bathyarchaeia archaeon | reverse complement strand
GCTGTTCCAGTTAACACTATAAACAGTAACTGATGCTATGTTGACGATGTAGGCTGTTGGTGCTGCAGGGACACCAGTAGATATGAAACCGGAGATCCAACCGTAGACCATGACACCAGCAACGACTGATATGACTATCATCAGCAGAGTTGCGACGATGGGTGAGACTGCTTTGGCGTCCTTAAACCACTTTTTAAGGGATTTTCTGTTAGAATTGTACTGCATAGTAGAATCTTCTAGCATAAAGATTCTTCCTTTATCTTGCTTTTAACGCCATTTTTATTTATATTTCAATATATTACATTTTCGCCTCATAAACTTCCTCTATCTCAAAAAAATAGCCAATTTTTGAAGGATGTGAATGTGCTTTAGGCGTATTCTTTTGCAAAGAAAGCCATCACGGACAGATATTTTTACCATGAAAACGTCAATTTTTACACGGACATACAGGCTTGTAAGCAACAGAAGCCCACCTAAATACGTCTCTAAAGAGCCAGACGAGAAATATCGGTCAGGTTGTTGGGTAGTTTCTCACCAAAAGTTAGCAACCAAATACTAAAATATAACTTTACCCGTAGTAACTTTCTTTTAAAGAGAAATCCGCTAAAGGAGGCATCATAATCTGGAGAGTGAGTTATTAGCCATTGAAAAGAGTGACACACCCGCCCCAAAACCAACCTTCAAGTATAGAGATGAGTACCTGAAAGGGATTAACAGCATATTCTCACTCTTTATGACGGATGAAAACTCCCGAAACTTCCTCTCCTGCACTCTTATCTGTAGAGACTCTAAGACATTGCTATCAGGCGGTTATGGTACAGGGAAGACAACCTTCATTGAGATAGCGGCGAAGATGTTCTACAGCAACGACTTGGGCATCGTCCGCTGCCATCAAGAACTCACAACATTCGACATCCTCTGGGCGCTAGACATACAGAAGTTCATACAGTCAAAGATAGGCGCCATAACACCCCGCGCACTAATCACCGCCCCCTTCAAGTTCATAAATGAAGTTCAAAGACTGAATGTCCAATGCCAGAACTCACTCCTCGAACTCCTCTCCGAGAAGACCGTCATATTCTCTGATGTGAGAGCGAGATCCCCAGACTACGTCTGTTTCCTTGACATGAACCCCCACGACATCGGCACTGTAGGCTTAGTCAAAGCGTTGCTGGACAGGATAGACTTCTTCCTCAACGTGAAACTCCTCGGCATCAAAGAGACACATAGACTGTTGGTCACAAAATACCATAAACGGCATGTCGACGACCTAAGAAGCTTGGCTGAGCCTGTCTTGACGACTGAGCAGATGGCGGAGATTTGGAGGGATGTGGAGAAGGTTGGTGTTCCAGCAGAGACCTTCCTGAGAATTACAATGATAGCCTCACTGCTGAGGAGATGTTTGAAAACAGACAGATCCATAACTTCAGCTAGATATAGGATGTCGTGTGCAGGCTGCCCATATGTAGGAGAGATCTGTTCAGAAATGGAACGCCCCATAGCCCACAGGTGGATAGATTCAGCAGTGAAACTTTCAAAGGCACGTGCTTGGATTCAGGGCAGAGACTCGATCTCCTTCGACGACATCCTATGGGCTATACAGTACACTTTACCACACCGCCTAGAATTGAAGCAAAGCGTCTTCTCAAAATATGCCAACGAGAGTGAGTGGGTGTCTCACAGAATTAAAGAGACCATAGCCCTCAAAGAAGACCTATGGAACGAAGCTCTAAGTTTATTCAAGCTAGCGATAGGTGGAGATGAGGATGCGAAAAAGAAGCTACTAGAATTAAAGCCCAAGTGCCTCGCTATCGCCGACCTCTGCGAGTGGGTTGAGCCGAAAGAGGGTAAAAGTCAAGAGGTTGAGGCACCATAACCACCAATCAGGAATTGGAAAACTTCTTCAAGACTGCAGCACAGAAAAGAAACCCTAAGCTAGAACTGAAAATAGCTAATGAAATTCCAGACCCCTACCCGTGGGGTACAGTCACATTACTTAGGAGAGATCTAAGAGAGAAACCCGCTGACATCCTTAAAGGCTGGCTACTCGCGGAAGTTGAACTTAGGTCTTCTTATCCCGGAACCTTAGAGAGACTAATGAGCTGGGTCTATTTAGCGTGGGAGCGCGGTCTACGTGGCCGTAGGACTTTCGTCGGTCTCTTCTCGAACGCCCTAGTCGACAAGAAACTACTCACAGAGGAGCCTGAAATCTATCCAAAATTCTTCAGATACAGACTCAAAGGTCTCAAAGAGACTGCTCATCCTCTAACTAGGCTTTTCTATGAGATAGAAAAACCCTTCTTGGAGGGCGAGGATAAGATAGGTTCTAAGAGAGCTGATGAGCTCCACGAACTACTTTTCGAACGGCCGCTTGAACCAACGACTCGCCTGAGACTCCTGCTCGATAAACTGCCGCCAGAGGCTATTTACCGACCAGTGGATACCTCTCAAGAGCTCTTGGTTTACGGCTCAATCTCGGAGTCAATGCCATCTTTTGCTATGTCTTCAGATGAGATGGATGGATTGTTGAGGACACTGCTCCCTATGGGAGCAACGCCAAACAAGCTTAAGACTTTCTGGAAAGACAGCCACCTCTGCTTAACCTCGTCACTGGAGGTTGATGAGAATAGGAGGAGGTTTGACGAGTATCTAAAGGAGCGTATTACCTACCTGCGAAAAGTGGCGCTGCGAGAGAGAGTCTTAGGTAAAGCGGAGAAGGCTGAGCAGATAATATTAGAGTTCATTGACTACCTCAGGAGGGGAGGGTTGATAGAAGGAATGACATCTATGGACAGATCGGTGTACTCAGATTATCTAGAAGACGTCCTCGAGTCCGTGAGCGGACCATATATTGAGCTGACGGACAGAGAACAGAGACAGATTCTGAAGACTGCTACAAAGCTTCACTTCAATAACGTATTCATCATAACAGCCCATGAACTCAAAGGGTTCAGGAGACAACATACACCCCCTCCGATGGGGGCTTGGAATATTGGCGACCATATCAAGGCTCTCTCGATACCTGACACGTTCAGGATCTATGGCATGTTCATCCCAGGGGTTTTCGCAATGAAGAAGTGGGAGTGGTGGCAGAAGAGGGAATTCGCCAACGTATGCGTTATCATGGATGTCTCTGGGTCGACGGCGGTACAGGATAAGATATACAATATAAGGGAAGCTGTATTCTGCCTTATTGAAGCATGCCGGTACGGGTCTGACCTCGTCACATTCATACCCTTCAGCACTGGAGTGAATGATGAGTGGGTTAGAATGCATTCAAAAGATTATGAGACTATAGAAGACCTAATCATCAGTATCGAGCCTTCGGGTTATACAAACATCACCCCTGCTCTTCAATTGGCGGCTAGAGCTGCGGAGAGACCAGGCGCTCAGATTACCTACATCTTTACCGACGGTGGAGTCTGGGATGGAGATAACGCTCAGGGGCTTCTTGACGTCTTGGTGAGGTATGGGAAGGTTTACCTCTTCTTAATAGGGGACAAGGTTGAATACCTTCACGAAAAAGCTAAACCGCTTACTTCTGGTGTTGTAGTTCATGAGGTCAGCCTTTACGAGTCGCTTGTGGAGAAAGCCCTCAGCGAATATTTTAATAAGTGAACCAGAGAAGAATAATGAACTGTGTAAAGTTCTAGAAGGGAAGTAGATGGCGGCGTATGAGAGTGAGTTTGAGACACTTCTAGATCACCTGAAGGTTGTTGTTGACGATATTGAACAAGTTCACACAGTTAAACAGATGATATACAAGCTGAAGGCGGACATAATTGATCTCTTAAGGATAGTTGTAACCCACGCAGAGTTGGACACAGTGGAACTCCCACCCTCGGCTTACGGCGAGTTTCCGAAGCTCAAAGGAAAAACAGTTGAGTCAGCCGTCCTCGACCGCTCAGGCGTGATCCTGATTAGGTTGAAGGAAGGAGAGGTTAAACTACACGATCTCTCAGAGTATCAGCCTGAGGCGGTTATCCGTATCTTCAATATTGTTATGCCTATACTGCGGAAGGCGGTTGCTGAGCAGAGGAAGATCCATGAGAGACATTTGGAGGCTCTCCAGACTATAAAGGAGAGCCTGACAGGGCTCGAGAAGAGACGTAAAGTTTAATCTAAAATGACGCAAGCAGATGCCTTGGAGTCTTGGTTAGGGAGAATTTTGAGGTTTCTGAAGCTGTATTCGTCTAAGGCTTGTCGATATAGAAGGAGAGGTGTCAGCACAATTTTCGCCACGCTCCTCATGATCTGCATCGTTACTATTGCGGGTTTGGTGGTGCTCCAGAGTGGGTTGAGGTTCTTTGCGGAGAGTAGCATTTCTTTTGAGACAAGCCTTGGAGCAAGTAAGGAGAAAATTCAAGAGCGGTGCATAATTGACGATGTGTGGTTCTATACTCCCGGACAGGTAAAGGTTTCCGTCGTTAACACGGGGTTGACCCCTGTCAAGGTTATTAGAGTGTCATTTAACGAGACAGATGTTACGCTTCCCAAGGAGGTGATTCTGGGACTGGATCAGTCCGTGGTCGTCTCTGTCTCTTATAGCTGGTTGAGCGGTAAGGTTTACCTTGTGGGCGTTGAGACTGAGAGGGGGAACATGTATGGTGGTTACTGGAAGTCTCCTTAGGGGACGGAACGGGCAAGCCACCATCATAGGCATGGTCTTCTTCCTTATACTGCTTACCGTGGGTTTCTCGGTGGTTTTCTTGGTGATAAACAACCTTAACGAGTATAACAAGGCAGTTCAAGAGGTTACTGAGGCTGAACTCAGCCGGGTGCAGGAAGATGTACGTATAACCAGAGCCTACTTGAACGCACAGAAGAGGCTTGTCCTGAACATGACGAACCAGGGGACAGGCATGGCTCATCTGACCAAGTTATGGATAATTAACCAGACTGATAATGACCATAGAAGCTACGATTTCAATAACCTATATCTTGCACCAGGAGAGTCGGTAGGTAACATTACTCGAGTTTCTTTGGCGACTGGGAAGAATTACGCCATACGCGTAGTAACAGAGAGGGGCAATATAGTCAGCTGCAACCTTGTGCCCAGGGTTACGGCTAGGCTGCATATCCATGTTTCATCCCTTGTCCTTCAGGGCAATAATGTCACCGCATCTTTATTTATCACCAATAATGACACATCAAATAACTACCTCTACGATCTTGTACCAGTTTTGACAACTTCTACGGGAGCTACAAGGGTGCGAGGCCCTACACCCGCCAGCTTGGCATTGTTACCTCCAGACCAGACAGCAGTTTTCACGTATACATTTTACATCAATGCAACTAGAGGTACGCTGATAACTTTTAACGGATCGTTTGTCGGTGCACCTAAAGGCAACTACGTCACAGCTAGCGTACCAGTGGAAGTCGTACAGTACGCGGAGCAGAGTGGTACTTCCGTGGTTGCAGGCGGGTTGTCCGGTGGGATACCTGCAACTGATGGCACCCTGTATTTCCATCGAACATCTTATGTGAATGGGAAAGTTATGGATCCCTCTAGTCCAATCCTTACTGATAACTATTATGTTACGGTAAGTAGCGGTAACCCAGTAATGTTCTATACAGTTAATGACACTAGGACGCGAACGATCCCGGCTGGGGGGTGGCGTTTATCTATTTACTATCAAATATGGCACAGTTGGAGAAGCTCGACGGCGAATGTCAAGTATCAAATAGTCTCGCTTGACGGACAGACAGTCTATTCGACGCTTCTAGATACAAACTGGTATCTCCCAGCCACCTCTTATAACATTGTATCCATAACCAGAACAGACAACCTCGGCGCGGTGACTCTCAATTCCAACCAGCGGCTCAGATGCACTATAAGTTGGGTAAGCGATTACTCCTTCAGACTCTACTTTGATACACAAAGTTACCCCAGCTACTTGCGTACACCAGTTCCAAGCGCAACTTTTCCAGTATATTTCAAGTTCGAGGGGGGCGACTACTATATTTATGTTAGAAATCAGGGCAATTTACCCTTCTGGGTAAACTACGCTACCAAAGCCACATGGCGTAATGTTGCTACAAATATGAGCTATGCCTCATTCGTACTAGGCTTCATGGACGCATCCTACCCCACCGAGCAGACGATTGACAGGGACAGAGACAGTAACGTAATAATGCCAAATGCAACCATAAGTCTACACTTCCAACAACCTCGGAGCATACCTTCAAGGTCTGGAGACACCGGGGTAGCGATATCTTCAGGTACATACGACCTCTCAGTCCATATCGAGGGCTATGATGCCCTTGGATACTTTGTAACTCGTGTCATTTATATAGGCAGAGTAACCTGGTAGGGTGACTTGGTCGTGGCGAAAGCGTGCAACCCCCTAACCATATGACTGCATCAAACCACAAAGAACACAAATATAATCAAGGTCGCGACCAGCATCGCCACCGTATGCTTCAACCCTCCCTGTATGGAGCCCTCCCCTAACTGCCCAGCAACCAACCCCCCAAAAAAGGCCACTATAGCTGTGGTGTGAAGATATATCCGCAGATACTCCGACTGTGTAAAGGGCCCCCTCCGAAGCACTATGGCCCCAAGACTGCCGGATAACTCTCCACTGAATAGCTCCGATATAAATGCGGTATAAACCAAGACGACCGTAACCATTAATACCACGAAGCCCAGATAGATTATGTAGACGTTAGGCCTCATCCCAGTTAGCCTCTCTCTCTCCAAAGCCTCCAAACTTCGTATGTGCCTCGCAATCGACTCCATGATCTCCATGATGTTACCCCCAATCCGCCCAGTCTCGACGATCAACAATACCGCCCTCCTAACCAGAACCGTACCGATGCGGTCAGCCATGTCCATGAGCGCCTTCTCATAGGGTACTCCCCAAGAAATCTTCGCCAAGGCTCTCTTGAGGAAGAACGAGAGCGGCCCATAGTCCTTTTTGGATGAAACCTCTAAGGCTCGTATGAAAGTCATACCTGTAGCCTGAGAGAGAGCCACATCCCTCAAAAGCTCAGGCAGATTCCTATCTACAGCAAGCTTCCACCTCCGCCTCATATGGTAAAGTAACGAGGGTGGACCCATAACAATGACTGAAACTATTATGAGAAACTTATCAACTGGAAACTCTCCCAAAGAAGAAAGCAACGGGTCAATAACGCCCGCAAGGATAGCTGAAACCCCCGGCGTTAATACAGGTGCCAAGACAACTACGTAGAGAAGCGAAACGCCAACCCCACCTGAAACTGCCCACCCGATCCTGATCTCACGTTTATCTATCAACATCAACTCTTAGGTGCCCCCGCGCTCATAAAGAGCAGGAACAGAGCCGAGATTGCCGGCAGTATGAGGTAGAGCACAATATAGACAAATATAGGCTCGCCCGCCATCCCTCCGGGCAGTATAGAGGACATTGTGAAGATTACCAGAAAGAGTAACGGAAACACGGCGATTATAGCCACAGCTGACTCGGCTAATAACCCTAACCGGTTGATGAACGTTTTAACCGAGTCCACTTGAATTCTCATCAAATCAACGGATCTATCCTTTAGGTATTTCTCGAGATCCCCACCAGAATAGATGGTGGAGATAAAACCGTCCAAGACCTCCGAATACATTCTAGAGGGCGATCTCTCACGGGCATCTTGGAGGGCAGAGACGAAGTCTTTACCGAAGAGGTCTATGTCCCTCACAATCAATTTGGCATCTTCATATATGCCTGGAATCTCAGGCCTACCCGCTAAAGACCTGAAGATTCTCTCCGGAGACATACCTGCTGTGGAGAGAATTGACATGTAATTCACTGCAGCCAAGAGAGACTGTTCAATCTTGTTCTTACGGACATACACCATGATCGAAGGGTAACAATAAATTGAGATGAAGCTAGCCGCCGCTGCCAGACCAGCTGACAAAGCTGAGAAGGCTAGGAAAGTAAACGGTATACCCAAAAAGACAAGATTCTCCAGCTTGAGCAAAAAAAGAGCTAGAGATACTACGAAGCTAAATGTCGCTACGAACGCCGCCATGGTCCCGAAGAGCATGAAGCTGACGTAGGCTCTGAAGTCTACAGGGAGACCAGCCTTGACGAGCTTACTCCTCAATGCTTTAAGCCGTGGCAGTAAAGGTCCGGCTATAGGTCCTAGGAAACCGTATGCTGCATACCAAGGTTTCTCAAGGATGGGAGCCGGAGAGTCAACCTTCTCACTCGACTTCGCCTTGTTTGTCTTCTTTGAAGCCGGCTTCTCTCCACTCGTTGGATTGCTCATGTCTTAAGACCGAATTTTGCCTTGGAGTATAAACGTTCAGGATTAAAATAGAACTGTCTAATGATGTCAGCTACCTCGCTGTGTCGTCTGATGTTATTCTCAACCATCCACCTTAAGATTGTGGACTTCATCCCAAGATCCTCATTCACCACTGCCTCAGTCAAGCTTTTCTTAGCCATAACCCGCTTCACAAAATTACTGGTACCAGTGTGAACAAAATCATCACGCTCAGCGTCCCACTGGTAGATCGTATTGGTTAATAGATGCTTGGTCTCAGGATCCATACCCATTATCTCCGTGCAAGTAAGCAACCGTCGAGCAGCCCTCTCCTCAGCGTGAGGTCTCCCCAAGATTATAATCGCGTTTATAGCGGCAATGAAGTTTCGGGGAATCTTCATCGGCTCGGACTCTAAACGGTAGATGGCTGATTGTACGGAGTCAGCGTGCATGCTACTTAGCCCTCCGTGACCTGTTGTAATCGCTTGGAGAAGCGTGTAGGCTTCCTCCCCACGGATCTCACCCACAATAATATAGTCAGGCCTCTGCCTCATGGCGTTTTTAAGTAGATCGAACAGAGTTATTTCCGCTGCTTTTCCAGCTATACCGAAGCCGCTCCGTGTGAGAGCTTGGATCAAGTTCTCCTGTGGTATGTTTAACTCAGCTGTATCTTCGATGGTCACTATCTTCAACTCAGGTCGGATGAACATGGCCAAGCAGTTTAGGAAGGTAGTCTTGCCGGTAGCAGTGCCGCCGGAGACTATGATAGAAGCTTTGTTCTCGATGAGAAACCATAGATAGGCGCCTATCTCCGCGGAGATCGTGTTGAAAGCGATGAGGTCGGTTATCGTCAAGGGGTCAGCTCTGAATTTGCGGATGGTGAAGCTACTACCTTTCTTAGTGACCTCCGACCCGAAGGTTAAATTGATCCTGCTACCATCTGGAAGGGATCCGTCAACAATCGGCTGGGCTACCGAGATATGACGACCAGCTAGGTAAGCCAACTTCACTACGAATTTGTTGAGCTCCTCAGGCTCGAAGGTTATGTTCGTGGGCAACGACTCATACTCGCGATGCCAGATGTATATGGGCACATTGGGTGCATCGCAGGAGATGTCTTCTATCATGTGATCGCGCATGAATGGCTCGATCTTACCCAAATAAACAAAGTCCCGTATCAGGTAGTAGATTACTTTATCCACCGATTCAGGGTCGAGCTTTATCTTATACCTATTGATGATGTCCTGAACTTTGCCTTTAAGGAACTCTTCACGTTTCGCTGGAGTGCCCAGCTCACCTGCGGCTAAATCTAACTCTTCAACAAGGATCTCTCGGATTCTATTTATTACGTTTAGTTCATAGTCGGATAGGTGGGGCTCTATCACCACGTAACCTAGCTTGCCCTCTGCATCCCTTGTGACGGCTACATGGGTATATGGAGGGATAACATTGTTGATGCTAATTATTCTGAGGTTCGGTGGTAAAGGTGGGGCGGGAGATTCAGCTTTCTCCTTTCTCTCATCGATTTTCTTCTCAGCCTTCTTTTCTCCCAATTTTAATAGCCGTTTCAAATCAGACCGCCAGCTGAATCCGCCTTAATCTCCCAATTGACCCTGTTTCGATAATATTTATCCCTGCTACCTTATAGACCTCCTGCTACTATTAGATAATCCTCTCAGCCCGTTCAACAACTATTCCCTTTTCTGAAACTATGAACGGGAATGTTCTAGTTCTATGGAGCACTTTCCTCAATTTTCTAATGGTCAAAGAGCCTTCATACTCTCTAGCCCTCTCCTGCATGGAGAACTCCACCACACCGTCAACAAGATGTTTAATGGCGTTTATCTTCTGATCTTCATGTATTCCTCTGGGCACAACTATAAAATGTAGCCCGTGATAGTGCCGGACAACCAATCGCATGTATAACACGGTGTCGAGGACGTCGCGAAAATCGTAGCGGAGAAGGAGGTGAGACATATGCATAGCTGTCCACCTACCCCCTTTAGCCCTAGACAAAAAGTCGCTTTTCAATGAAGTTAGAGTTGTGGATAGAGGTATTCTGTGGCCCTCGATTGGGATAGCTGCAAGCTGGGATAGCTCTTGTAAGTCAGGCGTTTGGACATTTACGAAGATCCATGAATCATCAGGAAGTTTATCTACATCCCACCCGTATATTGCCATATCATCTCTAATGTCTAAACTAGAGATCTCAATTGTGTAATACGCAACCTTTCCACCTCGAAGGGCATGGTTATATAGGATCTGCTGAACGAAGGTCTCATAATGAGATCCAGCCTCTCCTATGACGAGGAAAAGAGTACTGTCAGGCAGCCCTCCGCCGAGGGCACTGTCGAGGCCGTCTATTCCTGTTTCTATAAGCTTAGTCGCCTCTTTACCTATCTTAACCAAACTCTGTGAAAATTTATCCTCTGACTTGGGAGACTCTGAAGTTTTAGACAACCTTCTCCCTAAACTCAAGTTTCTAACTCAGATTTTTGTCTTTCTACCAAAAATAAGCCATATCCGCCCACACATGTTTAGACGTGGAGGTAGAACGTATTATTTTTCCGAGAAAATCAGGCGGGTTTAACCTTCAAAATATACATAAAAAAATCGCATTCATAAGCCGACAGTGACAATTCTGACCGCAATTTATACTTCCAAGCTCACCCAAAGCGGCAAACTTCCAGCCTTGCACCTTTGAGGCTCACATACCAAGATCATGTAGCAACGGCAGACATCATCTAACCCGCCGCCGATTAGATGTGTGTAAGCCAATGATCATACTCCTTTTTGAGACCTTTAGTGACGTCCTTATACAATTTCTGAATCGTCACAGTTATTGATCCTGGAATCCCTTTACCAACCCTCTTACCGTCGACTTCACATATTGGCGCTACTTCTGTGGCTGTCCCCGTGAAGAACGCCTCATCAGCCGCCAGCAACATATCCACTGTCACATCGTCTTCTCTGACATGGTAACCGAGATCGTTGGCCATTTTTATTACACTGTCTCGGGTTATTCCAAGTAGTATCCCAGCCTTGGCTGACGGCGTGTAAAGGACGCCATCTTTGACAATAAATATATTTTCTCCTGGGCCTTCAGCTACAAACCCTCGTGAGTCCAGCATTATAGCTTCATCGCACCCGTTCCTTAAAGCTTCAAGTTTTGCAAGTATCGAGTTCAAGTATTGGCCTGTAGATTTCGCCCCTGGAGGTAGTGAGAATGGAGGTATCCGCCTATACGAGGAGATCTTCGCCCTAGCCCCTTTGCTCATAGCTTTATCGCCCAGGTATGCCCCCCAAGGCCAAGCGGCTATAGCTACTTCTACAGGGTTGCCGGTGGGGTTTAAACCCATCTCACTGTACCCAAAATAGGCTATTGGTCTGATGTAGCATTCATGGAGTTTGTTAGCTCTTATAAGCGAGACGACTGCCTCGTGTAGCTCACCTATCGTGTAAGGGATCTTCATGAAGAAGGCTGCCGCTGAATTCCACAGCCTCTTAAGATGGTCGTCAAGCCTGAAGACTGCAGGCCCTTCACTGGTATCGTAGCATCTTATGCCTTCAAAGACTCCGCTGCCGTAGTGGAGTGCATGAGTGAGGACATGTATTTTTGCGTCTTTCCACGGAACTAACCTTCCGTTCAACCAGATGTAATCCATCTCTATTATGGGCACTTAACCCACCTGCTGAAGTGTATACTCACGTTAACAACCATGCATCCCTTAGTTGTGGAACATTTACGCATCTTTCAACCATATATTTAAATTTGACATATATTTTCTGCAACATAGAATCCACACTAAATCCTTTCTCTTTAGCTAGCATTTTTAATGCTTTCTCAGCCCCAGAGCCATACTGCGCTGCTTTCTTAACCCTTACAACGATTGATTCAGGTAGACCTAACTCCTTTGCGAGCCTACGCAGAACCAGTTTTCTAAGTTTATCGTTGGTTCCTGCCACCTTCAGTTCCGGTGAGATGCCCATTACAACATCGATTAGGTCGCGATCTATGAAAGGACTCCTCAACTCGACGCTGTTTGCAAGAGCAGCAGCCCCATCTCTCTGCGCCCCCTCACTCAGCCTTCCAACATCGCGCCACAAAACGGCTTGTAGACCTTCGTAGCCGCTCTCACTTAGAACATTAAGATATCGAGAGTAGCCCCCAAAAAGTTCATCACACCCCTGACCTGAGAAGCAAAGCCTCAACCCATCCTCCCGCGCCATTCGAGAGGCTAAGTAGATAGGGAGAGCCACACCCACATTTACAGAGTTGAAGCTTTCAATCGCATACACCACCCTACATATGCACTCTTCGAATTCATCTAAAGAGATAGAAGCCTCACGTAACTCGAAACCTAACTCATCGGCTGAACAGCGAGCTGCCTCAACATCACAGGAGCCATCAAGCCCACCGACATAGAGCACGACCTCCAAACCTAACTCACGGAGCACGTAGGCTATGAGGGAACTGTCAAGCCCACCTGAGAAGAGTACGCCAATTCTCTTAGCCTCGGGGTAAACTCTAACTTTACAGGCAGCCTTGAGCACCGGCTGAACTTCCTTGACCGCGCTCTCCATGTCAAAATATCTTAAAGCGCCCTCCACTATCGGAGGAGCTGGTAGGGTTGATATCCCCCCAGCGCCCAAAACGGCGACGGTGCCAGCTTGGATTATGCGGGTGTTGTTGATTCCGACTCTCCAGAGTGCCTTCCTCTCCGAGGCGAAACCAACATACCTATCGTTCTCTCCGAGGAATATTGGTTTGGCCCCAATAGAATCGCAAGTAAGGTAGATTTTATCTCCACATAGAAGCGCGAAGGCATACGCACCTCTCAAATCTCTGGCAACCTTCACACACTCTGAGGAGAGATCGTCTTTCTGCTTGAAGACTGGGGCTTCGCTATAGACTTCCCCCTCCTGCACTTTCACGATGCCATCTATGCTGTAGACAGGAATTTCCATCTCTCCAGGTTTGTCTGTAAGATTCAGAGCATTGCACCCGACAGCTATCGGCGCATCCACTTCTCTTACATCTAAATCTTCAAGGCTCTTCTCCACCTGAAAAGTATCCTCCGAAGCTACTCCAAACGCGTCTGGGCCTCTATGTTGTAAGATACGTAACATCTCAACGATTTTTTCGCCGACACCAAACCCTTCTCTGTCTATAAGACCTACGATTGAGCCCAAGAACACAACACCAACCAGTAGTAATAAGCTACGCCATTTTAAATGAGTTTAACGTCCACCGCTCTGCTACCAATAAATTCTATGCAACCGTGTGTCACCCAAGCGACGCGGCAAACCTAGTGGCTAAAAACCCAAAATTAGAGGGGAAAAGAGAGTTAAGGTTAAGTTTGATTGGTTGTCTTGCCGCTTTGATCTGAATAGTTGGCCATAAGGAAGTTCATCCCACTTACGAATGCCTCTACGCTAGCCATAACTATGTCACTTCGCGTTCCAATAGCCGTGGCCGTCCGATCTCTCTTCCTGAGCCTCAAAGCTACCTCCACAGCGGCATCGGTACCTCCTGTGATCGATTTTACATAATAGTCGTCCAGTTCTATCTCGGCGACAGCTGCCCCAACTTTCTTTATCGCGTTTATAGCAGCGTCCACAGGGCCCACCCCCACACCTGACTCTACAAATACCTTATTAAAAACTTCAAGTTTGACTGACGCTGTCGGAGTTATCTTATCACCAGTTATGACTGTGAGCTCTTTCAGTTTTATGGGTCTGAGAGGGGGGATGCCCATTACAGTCTCGGCTATAGCCTGCAGGTCAGGCTCACTCACCTTCTTGCCCCTGTCACCGAGATCCTTAACTCTTTTGAAGATTTCAAGTAATTGCTCCTGTGTCGGGTGTAGGCCCATTTGATCTAGTAGAGCCCTCACACCGTGAAGCCCGGCATGTTTACCTACCAGCAACCTCCTCCGCACACCCACTATCTCTGGAGAGATCGGTTCATAGGTTAGGGGATTAGCTAAGACGCCGTGTGTGTGAATCCCAGACTCGTGGGCGAACGCGTTATCACCTACAATAGCCTTGTTGGGCGGTATAGCAACACCAGTCAATCTGGAGACTAGCCTGGATAGACTGTAAAGCTTCGCCGTGTCCACATTTAATTTCACATTTGAGAGGCAGAGTAGACTCATGACAACCTCCTCTAATGCAGCATTACCGGCTCGCTCACCTAGACCGTTTACTGTGACATGCACTTGATCTGCGCCAGCCTTTAAAGCCGCAACGGAATTGGCAACAGCCATCCCAAAGTCATCGTGACAGTGGATACTTAGAGGCGCCTTTAAAGACGCTTTGAGGTCTGAGACCATCTCGTAGGAGCGTTCAGGAGTTAGACAGCCCACAGTATCGCAGAGGCAAAGTCTATCTGCGCCCGCGGAAAGACCTGTTGAAAAGAACTCTTTGAGAAACGCCATATCAGATCTTGAGCCGTCCTCGGCGGAAAGCTCAACTATTAACCCCAGCTTCTTTGCATACTTCACGCACTCGGTTGCCAGCTGGAGGAGTTCTCCCGTGCTTTTTTTAAGCTTGTGTTTGAGGTGGAGTTCTGAGGTAGGAAGTACCAAATGTATACTTTGAGCTCCACAATCAGCGGCAGCTTTTATGTCTTCCTCAACACCGCGGCTCATACTACAGACCTCCGCCCTGAGACCTTCTCTCGCCATCATTTGAAGCGCTAAGAAATCTCCTTTAGAAACTCTCGCGAAGCCGCCCTCTATGACGTCCACTCCAAACTCGTCTAGCGCCTTCGCTATCCTTAACTTATCCTCTGGGCTTAATGAGACACCTGGCGTCTGCTCGCCATCCCTCAGCGTAGTGTCAAAAAGTCTTATTCTGTCCGCAAATTTACTCGCAAATAAAATGATACCCCATTTTACATCTCTCAGCCCGCTTAATGCGGCATCCTAAATAAAAAACTTTCTCAGGATACAATAGTATGGTGGGGCTGGCCGGACTTCCAGGTTGCACCTTTTGAACCGGCGATCTGGTGGGCCCAAGCCACCAAGCGTAGACCAAACTAGCCCACAGCCCCAGCATAGTGGAGGTTTTCTGGTTTATTCGCCACTTTACTGCTCCTAGTAAAAGGAGCTGCTAATTAAGGATTACGTGTAATTTGCAACTCCAAACAGTCAGATGCCTAGGCCAGACGTATTCGATGTCCAAGATGGAGAGCCTCAGCTTCTGCTCGATATCTGAGTTGTAGAAGCCCCACTCATGGTGGAGTATACCTTAAACTGGGATCTGCAATATACCCTGTTTTTGGTGACTATGCTGTGTCTATCCTAAACCTTCCAGGAATGCCCTGACATTCTTGCCGAGAACCTCATTGTTGTATCCTCCTTCAAGCACCGCGAAGACACGCCCCCAACATTTCTTGGAATATTCTTTTAAAATTTCGCCTATAGACTTGTAATCCTCAGTGCTGAGTATGCCTCCCCAATCATCGCGATGTCTATCGAATCCTGCTGAAACAGCGATTATCTCGTAGCCTTCCCTAGAGTCAAGATAACCGCCCAACGCCTCCAGGCTGTTATTTTCTGGGAGGTGAAAATATGATACCTCAGACACATTCCGGAATATGTTGTCGGTTCCATCCCCGAAGTGGAGGTCGAAGTCAACTATGACTGCTTTTTTTACAACCCCACGCCGAAGTAATCTCTGCACCGATATAGCTATGTTGTTGAAATAGCAGAAACCCCATCGCATATCTTTCCCAGCGTGATGACCTGGAGGTCTAACCAACGCGAAGGCTGGCTCACCACCCGCAGCTAGCTCACCAGCCTTTACTGCACCTCCAACTGCCAAGAGTGCAACCTCGTAGACGAGCCTTTGATGTTTAACCAGTTCTATGTGAGCGGGCGTGTGCACTAGACACAAGTCTTCTTCGCTTGCTGGGCTGGGCTCAACGAAATCAAACACACCCTGCAACGCGTCGCGAATGCTCTCGATTCTGCCAGGCTTGGCTGCAGGGTCATCTGTATAAACTACGCAAAAATTTTCATGGTAGACTATCTTCACATCTCAACCCGACATCTTATTTATGGTGTATTTACCTAATGCCCATTTAAGCTGCCTCTTTTCCCATTTGTGGGGTTACTGATTCTTTATCGTAATGCCTTCCTTTCTAAGAATGCCCCGAGCCGCTAGGATGCCTGTCGCGGCGGCTGTGGCTATCCCCCTCGATAAACCCGCACCATCTCCAGCTACGAAAATGTTCTCTATAGTTGTTTCAAGATACTTATTAGTGTATATTCTGTGCGCAGAGAATTTAACCTCTGGCGCATATAGGAGTGTTGAGGCTGATGCTACACCTGGGATTACGTGATCCAGTTTCCTCAATCCTTCAACTATATCGGTCACTAACCGGTGGGGCATAGCCATAGCTATGTCGCCAGGAGTCACACTCCTCAATGTCGGCTTCACGTTACCCCTCTCAATCCTATCCCAAGTAGACCTGCGACCTTTTACAAGGTCACCCAGCCTTTGAATGATGGGACGACCACCGCCTAGAGTCGTAGTCTGGGTAGCTATCGTTCGACCGTAAGCTGAACTGTCTTCGAGGGGCTCCGTCAGAGCCACGCGCACTAGGAAGGCGAAATTTGTATTGGAGGATTTGCTGCTGGACATGCAGTGACCATTCACACCCACATATCCTTCATCATAGACCTCTAAGCATACGAAGCCTTCATGGTTCACGCAGAAGGTCCTGAGGAAGTCATCATAAGTCTCGGTGTAGATGTGGAACTTTGGGTCACGGTTTATCCTGGTAATAGGCTCCATGATAACTGATGGAACCTCAACCCTCACTCCGATATCTATGGGCTCATACTTAGTGGGAATCTTAAGCCTTCTAGCTTCCTCCGCAAGCCAATTCTGGCCACTCCGCCCTGGGGCAGCCAAGATGTATTTACACTCAACCACCTCGCCGCCGTTAAGTTGAACTACGCCCTTGTCTAGGTGAGTTACCTTCTTCCGAAGGAGGAACTCCACACCCTTGCTGCGGAGGTCGTCCATAAAGTTTTGTATCACCATTGGTGCCCTATCGGTTCCGATTTCACGTTGTGGTATCGAGATGAATTTAACCCCGAATGCTGCTGCCCTTCTCTCCAGTTCAGCAACCTCTTCAGTCTTAGGGTTGTAAAGCTTCTCAGGGCAACCATATTTGAGGAAGACCTTGTCAACTTCAGCTATTAGATTGCGGGCTTCCTCCTCACTTCTCACTAACGATACAAGGTCACCACCAATGTCAGGGCGCAGGTTCAGTCTACCACTCGAGAGGGTACCAGCCCCGCCGGCGCCACAAAGAACATTGCAAGGTATGCATTTGCTGCAGCCTCTATAACTGGTTTGCTCCGGGCAGACCCTCTTGAGAGGCTCATTGCCTTGGTCTATAACCAAAACTTTGAGATTACACCTCTCAGCCAGCTCGAGGGCTGCGAATAGTCCGGCCGGCCCAGCACCTATGACGGCTATGTCAGTCTTCACCGTCACCTACCCAAACCCCAACAGAACTAATGAGTGCAGTACATGTTTATTTATCTTATATTTCCTAAAGTAAACACTAGCCCTCAAAACCTGCACCTACGTTTGTATGGGAGGTTACTCGAATATAGCTCCGCTACTAGCCGACTGGGCTATCCTACCGTAGGTGGCAAGCCAGCCCTTCCTAATCTTTAGAGGTGGGGGTTTCCACCTTCTAAGTCGGCTATCAATCTCGTCGCTTGAGATCTTAAGTTCAAGCCTACGCTGCGGTATGTCTATTTCTATCATGTCGCCCTCCTCCACAACAGCTATAGGACCCCCCGCCATTGCCTCAGGCGAGATGTGCCCAACGCAAGGCCCTCGAGTGGCGCCGGAGAAACGCCCATCTGTCAACAAGGCTACACCTTTATTTAAGCCCATACCCGCCAGAGCCGCTGTTGCAGCCAACATCTCCTTCATGCCGGGGCCGCCCCGTGGCCCCTCGTAGCGTATGATGAGAACACAGCCCGCCTTAACTTCGCCATCATAAATAGCCTTCAAAGCCTCTTCCTCGGAGTTGCAAACTTTCGCCTCGCCCTCAAACCTTAGCATGCTCTCATCTACAGCGCTCTGTTTCACAACAGCGCCATCAGGTGCCAGATTACCTTTAAGAACAGCTATCCCGCCTTCTTTATGGAATGGGTTCTCGAGTGTTCGAATTATCTGTCTGTTTCTTACTTCGACGGCGCGAATGTTCTCTCCAACAGTCATACCTGTAACCGTCAATGCGTCAAGGTGGAGTAGTGGACTAAGCGTCTTTAACACGCCTGGAACACCACCGGCATTGTGAAGGTCGACAACGGTAGCTTCACCAGAAGGTTCTATATTGCAGATGTGAGGTGTTACCTTGCCCAGCCGGTCGAAGTCGTCGAGTGTCAACTCTATTCCCAACTCGTGAGCTATGGCTGGAAGGTGGAGCGCGGTATTCGTGGAGCCACCGAGGGCTTGATCAACTATGATGGCGTTCTCAAAGGATTTTCTGCCGAGTATCCTCGAGGGCGTAAGCCCCCTTGCCAAGAGCTCCATGACTTGCCTCCCACTCAAAGCGGCTAGCCTATACTTCGCGGTGTATACTGCTGGGGTAGTCCCGGAGTAGGGAAGAGAGAAACCCATAGCTTCAACCAGACACTGCATCGTGTTTGCTGTATACATACCTTGGCATGAACCACAGGTTGGGCAGGCGAGGTTCTCTAATAGAGTTAACTTCTCATGGGTTATCTTGCCAGCCTTCGCCGCGCCCACTGCCTCGAAGATTTTGTTGATTGTAACCTTCTCACCGTTTAACTGTCCTGGGAGTGAGCATCCGCCCGTTACCATTATGGCTGGGAGATCCAAGCGGCAGGCTGCCATGAGCATCCCTGGAACGATCTTGTCGCAGGAACATATTAGAACAAGAGCGTCGAAGCCGTGGGCCAGAGCCATTAGCTCCACCGAGGCTGCAATAACCTCACGGCTTGGGAGCGGGGCTTTCATGCCCTCATGTCCCATCGCGATACCGTCACAGATGGCTATCGTGTTGAATTCTAGGGGCACCCCCCCTCCTTCTAGTATCCCGGATCTAACACGGTCCGCTAAGAGTTTGAGGTGGTGGTGGCCAGGGACTATATCATTCCAAGAGTTTGCTATACCGACCAAGGGTTTTCTGAGCTCCTCGTCAGTAAGCCCGAAAGCCTTCAATAACGCCCTGTGAGGAGCTCGATCGACCCCCTCAATAACTTCCCTACTCCTTAACCTCATCAAACTAAATCACGCCAACCTTTGAGTTTTATTTTTATGTTTATAACATTTTGGAGCTGGGGATGGCTGTTCCACTAACTCTTAATAATAATTAAAGTAATTATTTACAGGATGAAGATCCTAACGATCGACATTGGGATGGGAACTTCAGATATCCTACTTTACGATGAAGATAAAAACCTTGAGAACTGCATCAAAATGGTTCTGCCCAGCCCCACAACAGTTCTAGCCGAGAAAGTCAGGGATGCCACTAGGAGGGGGGTTGGGATATTCTTGACGGGTGAGACAATAGGAGGAGGACCCATAGTTTCCGCTCTGATGCAACATTTGAGTAGACGTTTAAAAGTAGTCATGACGGAAGAGGCAGCTTACACGGTCAGGAGTAACCTTGAAGAAGTTCTGGAAATGGGAGTCGATGTAATTCGCGATGAAGCGGAACTCGGAAGCTTCAAGGGCGAAACTATTGAGATATCAGAGGTTAATATCAATTCACTAAAGGGCTTTCTTGGAAGCCTGGGAGAATCTCTCTCCGATGTAGACATCGTCGCGGTGGCGGTTCAGGACCACGGCGCTGCCCCTAAAGGGGTAAGCAACCGCAAGTTCAGGATGGAGACTATTAGGGTGCAGTTAGAGAGGAACAATAGAGCTGACGCCTTAGCCTTCTCTGAAGGAGAAATACCCCCATACTATTTGAGGATGAAAGCTGCAGCCAAAGCCGCAAAAAGGCAACTGCCTCACGCGAAAGTCCTAGTCATGGATACGGGGCCGGCTGCATTGGTTGGATGCCGTAAAGATCCCAGAGTAGAACGCGTAGGCTCCCTTTTGGCTGTGAATGTAGGCAATGGGCATACAGTGATGGCACTCCTCAACGATGGGGAGGTGAAGGGACTGCTAGAACACCACACTAGGCTGTTGACACCTGCCACGGCTAAGAAGCTGATCCTCGACTTTGAGGCTAAACTTGCAAAAGATGAGGAGGTCTTCAGCGAGGGAGGCCACGGTGTAGTATACCTCGACGCGAAAGCTGAACCGTTCAATGCTGAGAAGATAGCGGCAACCGGGCCTAATAGGGGTCTCCTGTACGGCGTAGGGCTTGATGTGTGTTTTCCAGCACCGGCAGGAGATGTGATGATGACTGGCCCGATGGGGCTGGTCACGGCGGCTGAGAGGAAATTTAATCTATGAGGTAAACTCGAGAAATATTAGTAGAGGATTAGAAGAAGTTGAAATACAAGCATAGAATTAGTTGCTAATGCCCCATTTATCGCCTAACTAGACCTTACAATCTGGCATAAATGAGGTCTACAAATCTCGCCTGTTAAACGTTCGAGGTCGAGAGGATATAGATGGAAGAAGCTGGCCCACTCGTACTGGCTTACATTTTCGAAGTTGACGAACAGGGACGAACGGTAAGCCTCCCGAAGGAGTCCGAGTTAGCTCTGCTTGTCTCCAAAGTTGAACGCGATATGAAGGTAACAACCGCCCTTCACCCCTTTGGGAGCTGGATTAAAAGTAGACTACGACGTACAGAAGACCGCAGACTGAAGTCTTTAGTTAAGATCTACTATTCGATGTGGATTGTCTGTATGAGGCCTGGCCGATGCGTCCTCGTGGATGGGTTGAATCTCTTTCAACAAATCCTTAGCTACGAGGAACTCCCAGACTGCGAAAAATTCATCGAAAACATAGCGGAAGCCAAGTCGGTGGGCGAATATCTTAGTGCGATTAGGAGACAACGCAACTTCTTCGCCTCATTCAAGGGCTCCAAGACAGTCATCCTTGAAGGGCTCATCGATAAGGAGTTAAACGCCGACATCCAAGAGTGCCTAACTCTCTTCCAGAGGGGTAGGGTAGTTGATGGCGTCTCCTTAAGCCCAAGGCTGTGCCGGGAAGAAGTGTGTGAGATTGCTAAAATCCTTGGGAGGCTTGAGAAGGAGGCAGCTGACGATATAGCCTCGCTCGCCTCTGTAAAGGAAAAACTCGTTAAACAGAGTGGTTACTGGCGCCACGCTCAGATTGGGCAATTAGAAGCCCTAAAGTCGGAGTTCGCATCTAAAATAAACGAAGCTGAAGCTGCCTCAAAGATTGAAATCTTGAAACTCCAGGAACAATACCCCTCCAAGATCTCAGAGTTAACTAGAGGTGAGATTGAGGAAGTCAAGGCCCTCGAGAATGAGAGGGGCGAGCTGGAGATGAGGCTGCACGAGCTGGTGCAAAGCGAACAAGAAATAGTAGGAAAGTTGAAGGGGCTTGCCACTCAGCGAGAGAGGCTAGATGCCGACTTCGCTTCAGCGAGACGACTCGGCGAGAGTTTGAGGAAGGAGCTCTCAGCTTTGATCTTGGAGATAGAGAATCTTAAGATGGATATGCTACGGTTGAAAGGCTTGGCTGAAGCCTTGGGCGAAACAGATGAAGAAGAAAGGGCGAAACAGCTCCAAAAGCTCGAGCAGAAGCTTGATAGCATCCAAAGAACCCGGCAGCTTAAGGAGAGGAAGGCCGAGGAAGCAGACAAGGCGCAAACAGACATCCAAAAGAAACTTGCACAAACTGATAGGCAGATAGAAGACTTGACTGGCAAGCTGAAAGGTTTAGAGGCGTCTAGATTAGAGGTTCAGGGCAGGCTGAAGGCTATAGTGCTCCAGATTGAGAACATTCGCAGAAAAGCTGCGCAGGAGAGAGAGGCTTTAGACGAGGAATACAAGTCAAAGGTTCGAATCTACCAGATGAAGACGAAAGAGTTGAAGGATCAAATGAGTAGGATGTTAAGAGTGGCGGAGAGAACACTCAACGAGCTAGACAGAAGAACTGAGGATATATGCTCCCAGATAGACAACCTAATCCAGAAGAAGCAAGAGTTCATTAACCACGTAGAGGAATTGACAGCCGTAGTGCCTAAAGAATTACAGATTCCAGAAGTTGCTTTGCTCCAGATCCCTTTCTACCTCGCAAGCTTAGAGGACACTCAGGTTGAACCTCAGCTATATTCGCCGGCGATTATTGCGCCAACTCAAAGTCTTCTCTCCGAGGAAGTGAATACAACTCCGCTCCGAGAAAGCTTCGATGACATCCTCAAGGAGAAGCTCTTAGAGGCTATAAAGTGGGATACAACCTTCGAGGAGGAAATACAGAGAGGCAGAACAGTCTTCGATCTACTTCAAACCACCTTAACATGCGAAGTCCTCTACAAGGGTCTCGAGAGCTTAAGGACCTCCCGCATCATGTCGGGCCGTAGGGTTAGGCAGATTAAACTGTTCTCCACTGAATACTTCCAAAGGAGACCCAGAGAGTGAACTGTGGCATTTAACGCCCCCATAAACATTTTAGATTTGGCGTGTATCAACTCTTCTGTGGTGGGTCTGTGAAGATCTGCGCCGTAAGCCAGTCCTTTTTCCCCCACACTGGAGGTGTGTCATATTATCTTTTATGGCTAGGGCGAAAGTGTCGCGAGTTAAACCATGAACTCTGTGTGATCCACCTGAAACCTGCTAAGGCGCCGCCGGAGGAGGTAGTAGAAAGCATTAAAGTCTATAGAGTCCCGAAGACCAGTTTAGATTCGAGGATCCTTTCAGGATATACACAGTTTAAGGAGTTGATCTTGAAAATATTCCATGGGGGAGAGCTATCAGAGGATAAACTGATAAACAAACACCTTTACGGCTTCAACGATTACTTTACTATCAACAAGTTCTTTAGTGGGCAGGTGAGAGAAGTCTACGAGAAAGAACACTTCGACCTATTACATGTCCACGATTTCCAACTGCTCCCTTTAGGATCACTCCTCAACGATCTGACCGTGCCTAAAATCTTCACATGGCATATACCATACACCGATAAACCTTCACCACAGTGGAGGAAGTTTGTCGTCCAATACATGACGCATTACGATAGAGTAGTATTCTCAACGAGGCCCTACGTAGCTGTGGCTATACAAGACGGGCTCTCTTGGGATAAAGCCGTTTGCATAAGTCCCTTCGTCACCGTCGAGAGAGTCAAAGGTGACTTCCGTAGTAACTACGGGATTAAACCTGATGAACGTGTAATTCTATGCGTAGCTAGAATCGACCCACTTAAAGGCCAAGACCGGCTAATTAAGGCGTTACCTATAATCCTGAAAGAGATACCGAACGTCAGATGTGTCTTTGTGGGTGACGGGTCTATGACGAAAGAGATCCTGAAAGCTGAGGGGAAGAGGCGATATGAGGAGGAACTTAAAAGTTTGGTGGCAGAGTTAAAACTTGAAGCTCATGTGATCTTCACAGGTCATATCTCAAGAAGGGATCTTATGACGGCATACGCCGCGGCAGATGTAGTCGTCTTGCCCTCAATCATGGAGGGTTTCGGCTTAGCCGTAGCAGAGGGGATGGCTTTCGGGAAACCAGTCGTGGGAACTGCCACTGGTGGAATTATGATGCAGATTTGGCCGGGAGTCAATGGATTCCTCGTGGAGCCAGGCAACGTGAAGCAACTTTCTGAAGCCATACTCAAGATCCTCACAGATAAGAAGTTAAGCCAGAAAATGGGTAAGAAGGCGTTACAGATCTTTAACTCGCTCTTCAGCCTGGAGAGGGGCGTAAGAGATAACATAGAGCTTTACGAGCAGGTGTTGGGAGTTGAGTTCTAAGCTGTATGACCTGAACTGGTTAAAACTTCTTCTTTACTTTCACTCCTGTTGGAGTGTCCTCAAGGATGATGCCTCTACCTTGCAGCAGCGATCTGAGCTGGTCTGCCGTAGCCCAATCTTTACGCCGCCGTGCCTCCTCCCTTCTTTTAATCATGTCTAGAATCTCCTCCGGAAGGCTCTCGGCAACTGGCACTCCATCTATTATGCCGAGGACTCTATTGAGAGACATCATCAAACTGTGGATCTTTTCCGCATCGCCCTTACTTACCGTACCCTCTCTAAGGAGCACATTTACCCTCCGTATGAACTTGAAGAGGTGTGCAAGGGCTGTGTTTATGTCAAGGTCGTCGTCCATAGCTTCACAGAAGCCACGTTCAACAGCCTCCAATAGACCATTAATCTCCCTACTTCTTCCTCCACCACTTGCCTCCCTTAACTTTGTGAAAAATTCTCCCACCCTTTCCAGAGTGCTAGTGGCAGCATCTAAGCTTTGGAAGGTGAAGTTGAGATAGCGTCTGTAGTGTGTGGAGAGTAAGACGTAACGTATAGCAGCCGGGCTGTAGCCCTTATCTAGAAGATCTCTTAGAGTGTAGAAGTTGCCGAGAGACTTTGACATCTTTCTCCCATCTACCAAGAGGTGCTCGCAGTGGAGCCAGTAGTTGGCGAGGGGCTTACCGGTAGCGGCCTCACTCTGAGCGATCTCATTCTCGTGGTGTGGGAAGATGAGGTCGATACCTCCGCTATGGATATCGAAGGTCTCCCCCAAATATTTCATGGACATAGCCGAGCACTCAATGTGCCACCCAGGTCTACCCTTCCCCAACTCTGTTTCCCAGTATACATCACCGTCTTCTTCACTCCAAGCTTTCCACAGCGCGAAGTCTCGCGGCTCTCCCTTACCATACAAATCATTCTTGACCCTAGCGCCAGCTTTGAGACCTCCAACTTTCAGCCCCGAAAGTTTTCCATACCCCTTGAACTTCGATACATCGAAGTATATGGAGCGATCATCACCCATGTAAGCGTATCCACTTTGAAGGAGACTCTTGATGAGGTTAACCATATCGGCTAAATGCTCGGTTGCCCTCGGATAGACTTCTGCCTTCTTTATCTTCAACTTTTCTAAATCTTCAAAAAAGGCGTCTATGTATTTCTGAGTAAACTGTCTAAGAGGGAGACCCTCCATTCTCGATTTTTTTATCGTCTTATCGTCTACGTCGGTAAGATTCATTACCTGGTAGACTCTGTATCCTCTATACTCCAGCCACCGCCTCAGAAGGTCTTGGAAGACGTAGGTTCTAAAGTTTCCGATGTGTGCGTAGTCGTATACGGTAGGGCCACAGGTGTAAACTCTGACTTCCCCCTGCCTCAGAGGTTTAAACTCCTCTTTTCTCTTAGATAAGGTGTTGAAGAATCGCAACGCCATAAACCTCACAAAGAAATCCGTGTTTATAGCATTTACCAACTAGAAATTAACACTTGCAGAAGGGCGTGCGACCAAACCAACATCCACCGACAGAATAATGCCTTTTATGGGGTTGATACGTACGGTACTTACCTCGAAATATGTCTACCCATAAATAAGTTCCACTAGACTGTGTTGAGGCTTCAAACATATCACCTCGAAGGTTCAGGTTTGTGGGTGGCAGTCGAAAGATCGTATAAGGTTCTCGAACGCCTCACCATATTCCATAGACGTCTCAGGTGGAGTCTGTCCACGGATCACGAAGTACCTCTGACTCTCTTCACAGTAGATGATCGCGTATCGGAGATCTAACCTTTCCGTGATCTTCTGGAGGAGCCCGTATCTAGAAATGTCTACCACGCAATGAACGAAGACACCCTCATGCTGACGTACCATAATTGTCCTCTTCGCTTTAACATCTAGGCTAACTACTATTTTATTCGCTCCAAGCGACATGAGTGCTGTATCTATATATTTTGAAGGAGTAGGAGCCTTTTCTTTCATATCTGCAAGTGGCCCCCAGTCTATGTTTATCTTGAAGTTGCTTGGGCCTCTAAGCTCCAACCGCCCCAATTTGTCTTTGCAACGAAGATCCTTCATAACCACCCAACCCTGCTGATAGCCTAGCTTCAAACCATAACCAGAGTAGGTTCCAGGCCCCTTAAGCCTAACCGCGGCATTGGCTTTTCCAGAGGATTTCAAGCGTTTGAAGCCTAGCCCACCGAACCCCCACTTGCGCCCCTTCTCCTCAGGTTTTGGAGACTCGGAAGACAACTCTGCTGTTGGTGACTGTTTGGGTTCTGCCTGCTCTAGTTGTGCTTCGGGGATCCTTCTAGTTTTGGATTCAAATTTTTCGAGGTTGGTTTTATCTTCTATTACCTTCTGCCAGAATGACGATTCCAAGTAGATGCCTCGGAGTTTAACTCCTTTCAAGTCTTTGTCAACCTTCACCAGTCTGGCGCCCTTCATCTTAGGTGGGTTCTCCCAATCCTCCCAGTACTCCCATGCCGCCCCACAGTTACTGCAAGAGAATTTAGGCGTGTCAAATCTTCCAAGCTTCTCTACAGCAAAGTTTACTTTAGTGTCACAAAGAGGGCACACCCCCCTAAAGTTCGAAGCTACCTCCTCCGACTCTTGCTTGAGAACAGTCATGAAAGATCCGCTCGGTCGGTATAATTACTAAAGCGTAGCATATAAGAGATAAGGTATAAGGCCACCTATAGAGTAGGAATCTTACTCCGCCATATAAACTCTTAGTGAATCAACTTCACAAAGTTTATTATTATTCTCGTGATTAGGAATAGAAGTGCTCCGGTAGTATAGAGGACGGTTGCGAGCCGTAAAGGCTTAAGCCCGCCGTAAAACCCGGTCAAGTATACCGGCCTTATCTCCGCGGTGATCGCCGAGAGAGGCCAATCGAGTCGGTGGTCGCGGGTTCAAAACGTAGAGCAAATCTACGGGAGAATCCCGCCCGGAGCACTAACAGTGCAAACTAAACGGTGTACAGAGATGCCTAGGGAGATCAAAGACTTGGAGAAGTTTCTTAAACTCTCAGAGAAGACAGATCTCTGTAAAATTAAGAGAGTGGGTGGGATAGTGAAGTTAAAGCTTAGAACAGCCCGATGCCTCTACACCTATAAAGTGCCGCAAGATAAAGTTGAGGAAATCTTAAAGCGGATTAAATGTAAGACCGAGGAGATCTAGAGACAGCCATTATTCTTAATTGTAACTCGACGTTACATACTCTTAACCCCCACCCGCAAAGCTCGGCGGTAGCGGCTATCCACATGTGCTCCGGTGAAAACTATGGTCATTGTAAAGTTCATCGGCGGATTTAAGGCTCTCACACGTCTAGATTCCTTAGAGCTGTCTGACTCTGAAGTAAACGATGTAGCCGCTGTCCTTATGAAACTTGTAGAGAGATTTGGATCGGAGTTTGAGGATGCGATCTTTGATAAAGAACTGAAAAATCCACGGGGGCGTGCGCTAATACTCAAGAATGGGAGGGAGATAGGAGTGCTAGAGGGGTTGCGGACACGAGTTGAGAGCGGGGATACACTCGTTATCATACCGGTGGTTCACGGTGGGTAGAAGCGGTAGCGCTGAGACAGAGTGGTATATATACCTGAACTTCAGAGTAGCTTGACTCGGGTTACACTAGAAAGGCAACTGTCTGTGGAGCGTTGGGGTTACCTGCAAATTCTTGAGACCATAGGCGAAGGGACTAGGTCGGACCGACTCCAATGCAAGAGCAGATGATATTCTCTGTAGAATCTCTGGGGCTGAAGATTTTTGAGCCGCTACAGTCCACCACTGCCACCTTGGCTCTCTGCGAGAGCTTATGTAGAATCATGTCCTTCTGCTGCCTGAATAGGTCGTGACCCACGCTTACAATTACGCAGTCAACATTCTCCAAGGTTGCATCCGGCGAGGGCGTGGTCTCGAAGCCTAAGGATTCAAGTTCACTCGTCTTGAATAGGGGGTCCCAAACATAGACAACCGCCCCCTTTCCCTTTAAAAGCCTGAACAGCACCCTTGCGGCTGAGTTTCGCGAGTCATCCACATTAGCCTTGAAGGAGACCCCGAGTATCAACACCTTGGCTCGCTTCAACTTCTTTCCGCACTGTTTCAATACTTTTGCAACGTGAGAGGCAACCTTTCTAGGCATAGCTTCATTCCGTCTAAGAGCGGAGGTCACTATTGACAGGCATGTACCTGTGTTCTCTGCCTCAGCTATCAGGAAGTAAGGATTCACGGGAATACACTCGCCGCCCACAATGCCTGGTCTGTGTAGGTGGCAGAAGGGTTGAGTGTTAGAGGCAGCAGAGATCTCATAATAGTCCAGACCCTCCATCTCGCAGAAAGCTGCTAATTCATTCGCTAAGGCGATGTTCACAGCTCTATATGTATTCTCGAAGACCTTGGCTGCCTCAGCCATTTTAATACTACCCACCTCAATAGGGGCGCCTTCGGAGATTGCGGAAATTATGGTTGCCGCTCTCTTGAGGCTATTCTTGTCAATCCCGCTAACTAACCGTCTATAGCTTTTTAAGTCTCTGACAACCTGACCTACAGAAGCCCTTACAGGACTGTAGGCCAAAGCGAAATCGGTTCCAGCTTTTAGTCCTGACTCCTTCTCTAAGGTCTTCTTTACGATCGACTCAGTCACGCCGGGGCCGGTGGTGCTCGCAACTATGAGCAGGGTACCTCTCTTCATAGATGAGCCTATATCTTTGCAGACGTTCTTCAAAATTGAGTAATTCGGGTTCTTCCTCCTGTCGATGAGGGTTGGTACTGTTATCATTATGTCATTAGACTGCCTTACCGCGTCTTTCAGGTCTACTGTGACCTTAAACTTTCCACTTTCAATCGAATTTTTGAGGAGTACATCTAGGTCAGGTTCCAGAAATGGCAGCGTACCTTCCTTGATCTTTTCTAGGAGTTTAGGGTTAGAGTCTACACCGATAACTTCGAAGCCAGCCTCAACGAGTAGGCAAGCTGTAGGAAGCCCAACTCTCCCTAAACCCACCACGCAAACTTGCTGTTTATCGTCTCCCATCTATTTTCAACTCCTACACAACAGCCAAGCCGTAATGAAACTGCTATGCAGCTTTGAAATATTAGCTTTAAAAGCTGTGAGGTTTACCAGATCTAACACGAAGAAACGGAGAGGAACATTTTATCAAATGGTTATAGTTAATAGTTGAACGAAGGCGTAGAATATTGATGACTATGCCAAGCCTCCAGCCACCAAGTAACAGTTTATCATGTGAGGTAACTCCGCTTGGCCCTGATTCACATAGACATCTTGACTCCTAAACAGGCGCTACTCTTCGACGAGGTTGCGAAGAGACTTGAAGCCTCAGGCCACGAGATTCTAGCTACCACCCGGCGCTACCGTGAAGTTGAAGACTTGCTCAGGATGAGGCGGAGGAGAGCCATAACTGTTGGAGAGTATGGGGGGGCGACTCTCGAAGGAAAACTAGAGGCTAGCCTCAAGCGTACGCTAAGTCTTGCAAAGCTGCTTGAAAATAGGAGACCTGAAGTTTCACTGTCATTCTCATCC
Organism: Candidatus Bathyarchaeia archaeon; assembly: GCA_038883335.1. Lineage (NCBI taxonomy): Archaea > Thermoproteati > Candidatus Bathyarchaeota > Bathyarchaeia (SeqCode) > Bathyarchaeia archaeon. The sequence goes on along the minus strand of JAVZMI010000008.1, from coordinate 33,835 downwards.
CCTGAGGCTGCTAGGACAAATTTCGGTCTAGGGGTCCCTCACATAGTTGTCAACGATTCACCCCATTCAGAGGCTGTAGCGAAGCTTACCATACCCCTATCGAGGAAGCTTCTAACCCCCTACGTGATACCGTTACGCCTCTGGTTAAAGCTTGGAGCATCCAGAGATATGATTGTAAGATATAAGGCGTTAGACCCTATCGCTTGGTTGAGGAGCTACAAGGTTGACCCTACAGTTCTAGAGAAGCTAAATCTTCGTGCAGATAGACCGATTATAACCCTTCGAACGGAGGAGACCTACGCGTCTTATCTACTATCAGAATCTAAGAAGACCCAAACATTCGCGATCATTGAAGGCTTGAGGAGAGAACTTAAAGGAGAAGCCCAGATGGTAGTCATCCCCAGATATGACGATCACGCCCCAATATTGAAAGAAAGATTTGGAGGAGATATTATCATTCCTGAAGGAACGGTGGACGGCCCGAGCCTCTTAGCCTTCACCTCCATATTTATCGGGGGTGGAGGAACTATGACGGCAGAGGCAGCCTTAATGGGTGTGCCTTCTTTCTCTTGTTATCCCAGTGAGCCGACGAGTGTAGAAAGCTTCCTGGTGAAGAAGGGACTCATCTGGCACCCGACGAATGCCGGAGTTATGGTTAAGATGGTGAGAGACGTCCTGAGAGATCTCACTCGTTATAAGGAGAGGAGCAAGGCAAAAGCTGAGAGGTTGATCTCGCAGATGGAGGACCCTGTTGAGAAGATCAAGAATACCGTCTTTGAGTATATGCCATCTCCCGCCAGAAGATAGCGTGAAGCAGATGCTTGAAAGCTAAGAGAATTACGGCGATCAACACTACGACCACAGACCACGCCAAGAAGTCCACCAGAAGAGACTCGCTTGCACCCGAGATTGCTTTGACCCAAGGTAGATAAATATTTGCGACGATCCATGATCCCGCCATGAAGACACCCCAAAAGGAAACCATAACCAGTAAAAGCAGCCTAAGATTCCTCAACATCTCACAACACCATCAACACTGCTGTCAACATCTCTAAGACACCCGCAAAGGTGGCTAAAACCATGAAACGTCTGACAATTTCACTCTCTCTAAGGGGCCCTGAAGCCAAGAGGAGCCTAGTTAAGGTTATCGGCGCCTCTCTCATCTGACTTGCGGAGAGCCTACCATCAGGGAGCAGGACTATTGGGCGTTGAGAGATCTCTCTACGCTCGAAGAGCCTCCCAACGCTCGACAAGTTCAGGGAACCATTTATCATGGCTGGAAGGAAGGCTATGAGGGTTAGGATCTCAAGTCCTCCCATGACTGCGATAGCTCCAAACGCGGCGCCAACCCCTAAACTCCCTATATCCCCGGTGAACACTTTCGCAGGATAACGGTTAAATCGGTAGTAAGCTAGGAGGCACGCTACGAGCGACAGATACATGGCGGCAGCCTCTAACCGCCCGAATAAGAGCGCAGTGAGGAAGAGGAAGATGCCGGCAATAGCTGAGGTGATGGGCATAGCCCCATTAAGGACATCGATCATGTTTGCGGCATTTGCCATTAGAGTGGTAAACACTGGAACCAGTATGAGGGGGTAAAGAATCGTTAACCTCAACTCCCCGATGAAAGGTGCAGAAGGATGAGACACGTAAGTTCCTGGAGTCAGGAGGATGGGTATACAAGCCGCCGCACAGGCAGCTACCTTCACTTTAGCCCTCCAATGACTCAAATAGTCAATGTAACCTACGACCGCGGCTATGGCGACTACGAGGATTAATGCTAGAAACTTGCTCCAATATTTGGGGAGAAACCAACATAAGAGACCAGCCGAGGTTGTGACCCCTAATATTATCACGAGCCCGCACATCTCAGGTATGACTGTCTTATCCAGTTTGTGAACATCAACCCCCACTATTCCTCTACTCTTCATGAAGTTTCCTATAGGATTGGTAAGTCTATCTACCACAATGAAGCCAGAGACTGCGGGAATGATTAACGCCAACGCGATGGCCGGAGTTAAGCCTTCCATATGCTTCATCAGCCGTTGAGTGTACCCTTTCCACTATATATGCTCAGACCTCTCTAACTCAACCGACGCCCTGAACGATATGTGAACCCTGTCCAGTTTCTCAAAAATCTTCGCCAGAAAACTTAATACGGGCTAGCTACAGGGAGCTATGTAGATTATGAGAAAGAGACCCTTCACCGAGTTGGGGCTCTGCAGGTCTGAAGATGGCACACTTATCTCCTGCAAAGAATGCTACGATAGAGACTATGAACTCTATCTATCATGCCTAGAGAAGTTGAAGGAGAGACTTTGGGAGGGGATTAAGTGTGACCCGTGGGGGTTAGGCAAGCGCAATATCACGGTGGCCTGAGGTAGGAGTTAATGTTACCTATGTCAACCCGGTCAATGTCCAGTATGTTATGAATAAAGTTTAAGATCTTCCTCCGTACTGCTAGGCTTAAGTTTGGATACCACATTGGGCTTGCGAGAACTAGTGCCCTCCAAGCGAAGAAAGGTTGGACTACTTCTAAGATCTCCTCGTCCCCTGTCTCGTCCAAATAACCTCTAATGAATTTCTGGAATAGGTCTTTGAAGGATCCCTCCAAGGCTCCATACACCTGAAGTGAGAAGAATATGTAGTTTATACTGAGGGCGGCTAGATCGTCCGCCGGCTCACCCCACTCCCCGCGACTCCGGTCGAGGACTGTGAAGTCAATCCCTTCCCTGAACAAAATGTTCCAAGGATGGAAGTCGCCATGAACCTGGCAGAGTCTATGATGCCTGTTCTTTATCTTCCACCTCCAAGCCACACACCGCGCCTCTATGTCAGCCAGCTCACCTTCGCCGACGAAGTCTAGGTTAGGGGGATAACTGTCGATCAAGCCCATTATACACTCACCGTGGCCGATGAGGTCTCTAATTCGGCGTCGGTAAAGTTGAGGATCTGACCTTCTCACCGCGTGAATGTGGGCCAAGTATGCAGAGAGAGCTTTACATCTTGCAGAATCAAGCTCAGTCATGGACCCACTAACAGCGATCCTTTCTAGATCCTTACTATACTCCTCACCTTCCACCTTCTCTAAGAGTATGTAAAACTCCGTCCAGTCTCCAATAGACTTTAGTGAACCGCCTACGGTGAGAGCGCCTACGTCTAGGGATTTAACATGCCTCGGTAGCTTGTTATAAGTTGAATGAGCAAGAAGGAGACACTGGGCTCTATCTGCAGGATAGTCGTGGCCGAAGCCGCCGCTTGGACGCATAGTCTCGAGGACAACACTCTTCATAGAGCCGCCCACCTCGAGATCTATCAGGTAGGGGATACCGTAGCCGAAGCCTTTTATCTCCTTCAGCCCTCCGCCGAGTTTCTTCTCGACGCCTAGGGGCCTAATTTCACGTATCTCTGCCCTTGACCCGAATAGCTTGGAGAGATAATCTTCCACCATTGATGAGCGTAGATCTAATCCCATAAAGCATCTGCTCCTGATCTCAAATGGGTGCGTATGAATAATTACTCTTTCGGCTGGGAGCTTCTATCCTACAATCGAACGACTTGAGATGCTCAGCAAAGCTGCCTCGCGGGAGAGCAATGTTCGAGGAGTGACTGCTACGCGTTTGACGTCTGCTTTAATACCGCTAAAGAGATTCGATACATCCTTTTTAAATGAGTTACACGTTAAGGCGCGGGTAAAACGAGGCTTATTGACATTTCTACGTTAATTTTTCATTTATGTCTATAATTTTTGACAAAAATGTTTATATGAAAAGGAGAAGACCCCCTCTACGTGGAACAAGAACCAGTGGAAGGAAAGATCTCCGAGGGGAAGACGAAGATCGTCTACCGAAGCTCAGAGATAGATAGGGTCCTACTCAAGTTCAAGGACGACCTCACAGCTCTCGACGGCAAGAAACATGCCCTCTTACCACGCAAAGGCGCCATCAACGCCGGTATATCGGCAAAAATCTTCCAGTTACTAAATGATAGCGGTATCCCCACACACTATATCAGACTTTGTGGCTCACACCTAATGGAGGTCCGAAGGTTGAAGATGATACCTATCGAGGTGGTCTGCCGTAACATTGCGGCCGGCCATCTCGTGGAGAATCTACCCATATTTAAGAGGGGTGAGAGATTGAAGGAGCCTATAGTTGAATTCTACCTAAAGAATGATGCACTTCACGACCCAATGCTGGTTGACGACCATATTGTTGCCTTAGGGTTAGCAAACCGGCGGGAGATAGCCCGGATGAAGGCTTTAACTAGGAGAGTCAATAAAATCCTTAAGAAGTTTATGGTAGAACGTGGATTGGTGCTTGTAGACTTCAAATTGGAGTTTGGTAGGGACGTGGAGGGCGCCCTAAGAGTAGGTGACGAGTTAAATCTAGACTCTATGAGACTTTGGGATTTGGAGACTGGGGCGAGTGTGGATAAGGATGTCTACAGGCAGGGGGCACCTCTAGACTCTGTGGAGGAAACCTACCTCAAAGGTTACAGATATATTGTAGGTGAGGAGTTAAAGTGAAAAATTTCTTTGCTAAATGCCTGCCACCAGAGATGGTAAAACTGGGGCAACCTCAAAGATCTCACAAGTTGGCTGCTGGAGTTTGGGGACTCTCAAGGTGGGGCAGCACCCTAGAGCAAATTTTAGGGAGGTTGAGAGACGAGGTTTGAGGGAAGCCTGCGGCGTTATAGGGTGCAACGGTACAGGCCCTGTAGCTGAGAAGATTCTCTTCGGCCTTATTGCCCTACAACATAGAGGCCAAGAGTCCGCCGGTATTGCCGTTGGTGGGAGAGACTGTAAACTTCTCTGTAAGAAGGTTCTTGGCCTGGCAGGGGAAGGCTTCACCAAGGAAGACCTAGCCCAGTTAGAAGGCACTGTGGGGATAGGGCATGTTAGATACTCAACCGTCGGGAGTTCAACACTCGCGGAGGCACAGCCTTGCCACCTCAATGGCCCGAGGCACGGCCTAGCTCTAGCATACAACGGCACATTGGTAAACTATCTTGAACTGAGAGATCTGGTACTTCGTCAGGGAAAGATGCTGACTTCAAAGTCTGACGCTGAAATTCTATTGCATCTGCTGATAGATGGAATAAATGAGACGGGCGATGTGTTAGGAGCTCTTGGTGATGCTTTACATGTAGTTGAAGGCGGTTACTCTGCTGTTCTAGTAACCGGAGATGGCTCACTACTTGCTTTTAGGGACCCATTTGGCTTTAAACCTCTATGCTACGGAACCGTCGCCGGCTCCTTCATTAGTGCCTCGGAGAGCGTAGCCATAGATATGTGTGGCGGAAAGTTGGAGGGCGATATTAAGCCGGGGGAAGCTGTCCTCGTCGATGGCTCTAAAGTGGTGAGAAAGCAGTTTCTGCCGTCCCCTCGTAGAGCCCATTGCATGTTCGAGTATGTATACTTCAGCAGACCTGACTCCATAATAGAGGGACAATCAGTTTACGAAGTAAGAATGCGGCTTGGAATGAACTTGGCTAAAAACTTTAGCCACGAAGCCGACGTTATAATTCCTGTCCCAGACACTTCAAGGCCGGCTAGCGAAGGAGCCTCGAGGATAAGTGGTATACCTACCGCTGAAGGTCTCATAAAGAATCGTTACATACATAGAACCTTCATCATGCCTAAACAGAGCAAGCGTGAGGACGCTGTGAAGGCAAAGTTAAACCCACTCAAATCCGTCCTTAATGGAAAGAGAGTTATGCTAATAGACGACAGCATAGTTAGAGGAACGACCCTAAAGAACATTGTCAAAATGGTCAGGCAGGCCGGTGCACGGAAAGTCCATGTCGGCATAACATGCCCTCCAATAATCTCTCCTTGCTTCTACGGCGTAGACATGTCCACGCATAAGGAGCTCATCGCAGCTGGCAAAGACATAGATGAAATCTGTAGGCAAGTGGGTGCTGATTCGCTGTGTTACCAGACAATTGACGGCTTAGTGGACGCCATCAAAATCAGTAGGGACGATCTCTGCATGGCATGTATCACCGGCGACTACCCAACCCCCAAGGCTCAACAGATAGCTACTCGGATGAAAGATATAGCCGCCGTGAGTGATTATAGGTATATAGAGGCAGTTTAGGGTAGGGGAGTTCCGACGGATGGAAAAAGTCGGCGTTTTAATAGTTTCTTACGGTTCACGGGAGGCAGCTATGGTCGACAGCTTCTGTCGGAGCAGGAAGTATAATGTGGAGTTATACATAGCGGATAGGCAGAGGAATCCCTTCAACGCTGAGCGGGCTAAAGAGCATGCCGTTATCCCTGACCTGAGAGTAGAGAAAATTTGCGAGTTTGCCGAGAAGCATAAGGACAAAATTGATTTTGGGATCGTTGGGCCTGAGGGCCCAATAATAGACGGAGTCAGAGAAATGGTCGAAGAAAAGACGGGCATACCTATGATCTGCCCTAATAGGCGCTATGCGTTGGAGGCCAGCAAGGTTGAACAACGCCTTCTAATTCGGGACGTTATTCCTGAGGCTAATCCTAGCTTCAAGGTATTCACCCCCGGCGATTACGCCGATAGGGGCAGAGGGGAGCTTGTAAGTGACGTTAAAGAGTGGATAGCCGAACTCGGCGGTGTCAATAGCGTTGTAATTAAGCCTGATAAGCCTGGCTTCGGTAAGGGTGTGGGTGTTGGAGGTGAGCACTTCACAACCATGGAGGAAGCTTTACAACATTTCTTCTCAATCTGCAGCGGTGACTCAAATGAGCGGGTCATAGTTGAAGAGAGAGTTGAAGGTGAGGAGTCCAGTTTTCAGGCTTGGTGCGACGGGAAGAGTTTGGTGGCGCTGCCCGATACTCGCGACTACAAGAGAGCCTTCGATGGGGACTGGGGGCCTAACACGGGAGGAACCGGATCGTACAAGGCGAGATCGGAGCATCTGCCCTTCATGACTCAGGCCGACCGAGAGGAAGAAGTCAAGATTTCGCAACGTATCTTCGAGAGACTACGCAAGGGGATAGAGGGTTCCGAACTTAGGGGGATGCCTTTTTACATAGCATTTATTCACACTGGGAAGGGGCTGAAAATTCTGGAAATAAACAGCAGGCCAGGCGATCCTGAGATAATAAATTTACTACCCCTCTTCAAGGAAGACTTCATCGACTTATGTTATGAAATGATTCATGGAACTTTGAAAAGCGTTGACGTCGAGCCGGAGGCGTCCGTGGTAACCTACGCAATGCCACTCACCTACGGCGGCTATAGGAGGAGGTTTTCCGGAGAAGTGCCCGTCGACCTCACAGAGGTGTATAAACTAAGTGCGAAGTATGGAGATAGGATCCGGATCTATCCAGGCTCTATGGAGATGAGGGACGACGGAAAATCCTACGCTCTTAGGTCTAGGGCTGTGTGTGTTGTAGGTTTAGGGGAGGACATCCAGTCTGCGAGAGCAATCTCTCTGGAAGGCGTGACAAATATTGATGGGGCTCTCTGGAACAGGTGGGATATCGGCAGCGCAAAACATATCGCCATGAGCATAAATCATATGGAAAGACTAAGGCGATGACTACCCTTCGGAATGGTAATCGAATATTCATCACAGATTGTGAAGGACCTATCTCAAAGAATGATAATGCCTTTGAATTAGCCAGCCACTTTATACCTAATGGGGCTGAGTTTTTCACTTTACTAAGCAGATATGACGATGTCCTTGCCGATGTGGTTAAGAAACCAGGCTACAAAGCAGGCGACACGCTGAAGCTCATCCTCCCCTTCCTTAAGGCCTACGGAGCCACTGACGCGAAGATTAGAGAGTTCTCATCTAAGAATATCGTTTTAATTCCTGGCGCTGCGGAGATGCTCCGCTACGTGAATGAGCAAATGCCATCCTTCATCGTGAGCACAAGCTACGAGCACTACATCTCACCCCTCTGTTCACTTATTCGATTCCCATATGAGAACACCTACTGCACCAAGCTGAACCTAGATCAATTCGAGTTGACTGACGAAGAGGTCAAAGCGTTGATGCGGCTCCGCGAGGAGATGGCCACTTACCCCATGATAGAACTCCCCGAGCACCCTAACTCCCTGCAAGACTTCTCACCCCGAGACCAGAGGACAATTAGTAGGCTGGACACGATCTTCTGGGACGAAATCTCAAGGATGGCGGCTGGAGACATGTTGAGAGACATCAACCCAGTAGGGGGCCACGAGAAGGCGAAGGCGGTGAGGCAGATAGTTGAGAAGCTTGACGCTGAGTTGTGTGATGTTGTCTACGTAGGTGATAGCATAACCGACGCACCACCTCTTAGACTGGTGAGAGAGGGAAAAGGGTTGGCCATCTCCTTTAACGGAAACGATTACGCCATTCGAGAGGCTGACATCGCCGTAATCTCGAATAATGCAATGATAATCGCTCCTATCGCGTACTGCTTCTCGAGATTCGGCAAGGAAACTACTATAAAGATGGTTAAAGAGCTGAATTTAGGATTAGAACGCTACTGCGCTGGCGACCTTCAGCTATGTAGACGCGTACGTGAGCTATTTCCTGACCAGTTGCCCACAGTCGAGGTCATAGAGGAAAGTGATAAAGACAGGTTGACAGAAAAGAGTAAACGCTTCAGAAAGATTGTGAGAGGCGAAAAGATTGGGAGTTTGGGGTGAAAAATATGGTCGAGATTGAAGACACATATGCGGAGGCATTTGAGGGATTATACTCGCGGCTAATAATCACCGCCGCAACAGAGAAGCTCCTAAAGAGAGCAGCCTATAACTCCACAGCATTACCTTCCGTGGTCATCAATCGAACCGAGGGCGGTGTCGAGAAGTGGTTGGGGGAAGGGGAAACCCCGGACGGGCGGAAGGGCGCAGTTGTGCAGTTCTGGGGTAGACTCGACGAGAATAGGTTTGAGGGTTCAGTTGAGACTTTCTACAAGGAGATCTCTTACCGAATACGCCAAGGGATACTCGTCACACCCACCACTGCCCTATTCAACGCCACAGATTCCGAGTTTAAGATCGATACTATGAGAAGAATAGGGCATTGTGGAGACGGCTACGAGTGGGAGGAAAATTACATGGGGCGCCGAGTCATCAGGATACCGTTAATGATGGGGGACTTCATTATAGAGCGTAATATAGGCTATGGACGGGGCGTAATGGGGGGAAACGTTTGGTTCCTTTGCGCGGATGAAAAGTCGGCTTTGGAGGCGGGTTATGTGGCATTAGACGCTATAAGCAGAGTTGATGGGGTAATCACACCTTTCGATATCTGCTCAGCTGGATCAAAACCTGAGACCAAATATCCCGAAATAGGCCCAACAACCAACCACCCTTACTGCCCAACCCTGAGACACAAAATAAAAGATTCAAAGGTTCCGAACGGGGTGGGCTCGATTCCTGAGATCGTGATCAACGGTATAACACTTGACGCCGTGAAGAAAGCAATGCGAGAAGCTATAAATGCGGCTAAAAGTGTGAATGGAGTGGTTAAGATCTCTGCGGGAAATTACGGGGGAAGACTTGGCAAGTATAAGATTCCACTAAGGCAGATAATATGAGCCCTGAAGCCATCTGTTTCGGCGCCTTGAACCTTGATAGACTCTATCGTGTAGAGAGGATAGCCGGTGGAGGAGAGGAGAGTTTTATTCTAGACTGTGAAGAGACACCTGGAGGCTCAGCTGCAAACACAGCCGTGGGCATGGCGAGATTGGAGTTAAAGACGGGGTATATAGGTAAAGTTGCCAGTGACCGCGAAGGTGAGATACTTCTGAAGAGCTTCAGGGATGAGGGAGTGGACACCGGCGGTGTTATAGTCTCGAAGAGTGGAAGGAGCGGCACTGTCACAGGCTACATAGACAAGAAGGGGGAGCGAGCCCTCTACGTAGACCCGGGTGTCAACGACACACTTAGGTTTGAAGAGATATCCTTAGATTATGCGGGTTCAGCGAAGCTTTTACACTTGACATCATTCGTCGGTACGATTCCCTTCGAAGCCCAGAAGAAGCTTGTCAAAATTCTGCCAAACATCGAAGTAAGCTTCGATCCTGGAGAGATCTATGCGAGGAAAGGACTGAGAGCATTAAAACCGCTAGTGAAGCGAAGCCGAGTCATCTTTCCAAACGAGAACGAGTTGAAGCTTCTCACAGGGGCGGGCTACGTGGAAGGCTCGCGGATCCTGTTGAACGAGGGGGCAGATATAGTCGCGGTGAAGCTGGCTGAGCGGGGATGCTATGTCACCGACGGGAAAGAAGCCTACTTGGTGGAGCCCAATGAGGTGAAAGTGGTGGACACTACTGGTGCGGGGGATGCTTTTTGCGCCGGCTTCCTTTATGGATTACTCAATAATAAAGATCTCCACACATGCGGGAGAATAGGGAACTTCGTTGCGTCACGTTGCATAATGAGAGTGGGCGCCCGCGCTGGGCTTCCTAAACTCGCAGACCTGCGGAGGTTGAGATTTGCTTGATTTAGAGGTTGGGAGGCATGCGTGTCGCCATAATAATTGGAAGCGAGAGAGATATGCTGGTGGCAAAGAGGTGTACCGAGGTCTTGGATAAGCTCAGTATACCGTATGAGGTCAAGGTGTTATCAGCCCACCGGACGCCTGAGTTACTTGACAGATATCTTAAGGAGACGGACGCCGATGTCTTCATAGGGATGGCTGGATTAGCTGCCCATCTCCCCGGCTATATAGCTTCGCGGACCACCAAACCGGTAATCGGGGTCCCCCTAAACGTCAAACTAGAGGGGATCGATGCGTTCCTCTCAATGGTTCAGATGCCCCGCGGTGTACCCGTCGGTACGGTTGGGGTTGATAATGGAGAGAATGCTGCATGGCTCGCAGCTAGGATTCTAGCACTAAAAGACCCTGAACTCCAGAAAAGACTGGCGGAGTCTAGATGAAAAAGTGGACCTATGCCAAGGCAGGCGTTAATATCGCTCAAGTCAGAAAGACTCAAGCTGAGATTGGTAGGCTAGTTGAGGAGACGTTCCGGCTGCGGGCTGGCAGGTTCGGCGAGGTCATTACAGGATTCGGCCATTATGCCTCCCTCATCGATATAGGAGGTGGGCAGGCTCTCGCGCTCCATGTTGATGGCTGCGGAACTAAGGTGCTTATCGCTCAACTCCTAGGTCGGTACGATACCATCGGCATCGATTGTGTTGCGATGTGTGTAAACGATCTGATATGTGTGGGGGCTGAGCCTTTGGCACTTGTAGATTATCTTGCCGTAGAGAGGCTAGACGGCGAAGTTGTGAGATCCATAATTGGGAGCTTAACGGTGGGGGCGGAAGAGGCTGGTGTCGCGGTTGTGGGTGGGGAAACCGCCGTGATGCCCGACGTGATACACGGTGTGGGGGATGGACGTGGCTTCGATCTGGCGGCGTTAGGTGTAGGGGTGGTCGATAAGAGGAAGATCATCACGGGTGAGGCAATAAAGCCGGGGGACATAATAGTTGGTTTGGAGAGTAGCGGGGTTCACAGCAATGGGCTCACACTAGCTAGGCGCGTGCTGCTCGATGAGGCTAGTTTGAAGCTGGAAGAGAAACCCCGGGGGCTAGGAGGGAAAACCTTGGGGGAGGAGTTGTTGACGCCTACAAAGATATATGTGAAGCCTATACTTGAGATTACCCAAGCTGCAATAGTTCACGGCTTAGCTCATATAACCGGAGGAGGCTTCACGAAGTTGGAGAGGTTTTGGGATTATACCAAGTCAGGGTTCCACTTCTATAATATGCCGAAACCTCACCCTATATTTAGCCTCATCCAGCGACTTGGGAGGATCCCTTTGAAGGAGATGTATAGAACCTTTAATATGGGTGTGGGCTTCGTTGTTATTGCCCCAAGAAGAGAGCTTACGAAGATATATTCTGTGTGTCGTAGGCACAGAGTCAAGGCTCGCTTAATTGGTCGAGTAATTGAGGAGAAGAAGATCCTGATCTCCACACGAGACGGGGAGATCTCGTTTCAGTGAGATTTATCATTAACGATATTCTAAACTTAGTGGAGAGCTTTCAATGATCGAGAAAACTCTAGAAGACTTCCTAGATCAAGAAGATGTGGTGGGAAGGAAAACTGCTGAGACGCCTAGGTCGAGGCTGGAGGCATGTGCTAGCTCAACTAGAGCGTATCTGCTCTCCGCAACTTACGATGGCAAGAAGGGCCTAGCCCTACTGAAATTCTATGAGCCATATGCCAAGAAGATATCTCACTGGTATGACAACACTGGACACAAGCCTTACTGTCTGTGCAACCTCTCACCCGAGGCTCTAATGGAAATTCCAGCAATCAAGACACATGAGGGATTAGACCACATAGAACGAACCACGAAAATAGACCCATTCACGGGAGAAGAGGTTCAGGTAACCAAGATAGTGGCCAAGGATCCTCTCTCGATCGGGGGGAAGCCCTCAGGCTCGATAAGGGACATTATCCCCAGCGAACGCCCTCAAGACTCTGACCTCCGCGTATGGGAGGCTAACATAAAATATTATGAGAGCTACCTATACGACACGCAGCTCGAGATTGGGATGCCATACCGTTTAGAGGGAAGCAACCTCGTTGCGGAGGCAGAACTTTCACATCAACTCCTTCAGCAGATCGATGCCACCTTTAGAGGAGAACCTACGGAGTTTATGAATTATGTGAAAAATTGGATCAGGCTCCTCGAGTGCCCGGTTCCAGATCTGAGATTTGTAGCACTGGACATAGAAGTTGAATCACCAGCCCTAAACCGGATCCCAGATCCCAGGGAAGCTCTCTATCCTGTAATCTGCGCCTCAGCTGTTGACTCCGACGGGAATAGGCGTGTTCTACTGCTTGAGAGACTTGGGGTGGAGGAGGGAACTGAGCTCCTTCCAGAGAGGGCGCAAGTATTACGTTTTGATGAAGAGAGGAAGCTCATAGTGGAGCTTTGTCAGATTCTCCGAGAATACCCTATCGTGGTCACATTCAACGGCGATGATTTTGACCTACGGTATATCTGGCATCGAGCCCAGCGTTTAGGGGTGCCAGATAGTGAAGTTCCAATAGAACTGGGTAAGGAGACTGCCCTCCTCACATACGGAGTCCACATCGACCTCTACAAGTTCTTCTACAACCGGTCGATCCAAGTCTACGCTTTTGACCAAAAGTACCGGGAGACTACTCTTCACGATATAGCCTTCGCCCTTCTCGGCGTTGGCAAGATAAAGTTGGAGCGGAATATTTCAGCCCTCACTAATAGGGAGCTGATGGCATATTGCCTCAGGGATTCTGAGTTGACCTACGGATTAGCGTCTCTCGACGGCAATCTAACCCTTAAACTGGCTCTCGCCTTGGCGAGGATATCGAAGATGCCTCTAGAGGATGTAACACGGCAAGGGGTCTCGAACTGGATTAGGAGCATGATGTATGCTGAGCATAGACAGCGGGGCTTCCTCATCCCAACCTCAGAAGAGATACTGGCTAGAAAAGGTGTCATGACGACGGAGGCTGTGATCAAAGGTAAGAAGTACCGTGGCGCAATCGTCATAGAACCTAAGCCAGGAGTGAACTTCAATGTTTACGTACTAGACTTCAGCAGCCTATACCCAAGCATAATCAAAAGGTGGAATCTGTCATATGAAACGATACTGTGCCCCCATGAAGACTGTAAATCGAACCTTATCCCCGGAACCCCACACTGGGTCTGCACTAAACGCCAAGGACTGACAAGCCTACTAATAGGCTCGCTGAGGGATGTCCGCGTCAAATGGTATAAGACCAAGGCTAAAGATAAAACTCTCAAACAGGAGGTCAGAGCATGGTACTCGATAGTTCAGAGAACACTTAAAGTGTTATTGAACGCTTCATACGGTGTCTTCGGGGCTGAACATTTCGCACTATACTGCCCTCCAGTAGCGGAGGCTACCTCTGCAATCGGGCGATATGCCATAACCTCCACAATAGCCAAAGCTCAAGAGTTAGGTATAGAAGTAATCTATGGCGACACTGACTCGGTCTTCCTAAAGAATCCATCACCAGACCAGATCCGTCAGCTCGTTAATTGGTCTAAGGAGAGTCTCGGGATGGAGCTGGATGTGGAGAAGGTCTATCGCTACTCAGCGTTCTCCACGCGGAAGAAGAATTACATTGGCGTCTACCCTGACGGCAGTGTCGATATAAAGGGGCTGATTGGTAAGAAACGAAATACGCCCGAGTTCCTGAAGAGCGCCTTCGCTCAGATGATCCGTATCCTTAGCGAAGTCAGAAGTGAGGAGGAGTTTAAAACTGCAAAGGAACGGATCAAGGGCATAGTTAAGGAGTGTTACATAAAGCTGAAGAGTAAGGGTTACGGTCTCGACGAGCTGGCCTTCACCGTTGTCCTAGGTAAGAATCTGGAAGAGTATGAGAAGACCACCCCCCAGCACATAAAAGCTATGAGGTTCCTCTCGGGGGAGGATCGTGAGAAGGTTGGGGCTGGATCAGTAATACGTTACGTGAAGGTGAGAAAGGATCCAAGCGTGAAGCCAGTCCACCTCGCGTCACTGGACGAAGTTGACACTGAGAAGTATGTTGAGCACATTCAGGCTACCTTCGAGCAGGTTCTCGACGCTTTAGGCATAGACTTCAACGAGATCATCGGCATCTCAAGGCTGGAGCGGTGGGTGTAAAATAGTGACTTAGCCCACCAAACAACCCTCGGAACAATATAAGTGTTCTAAAACCTAGAACAACTGTTCGGAAGTATACAATTAAACCCTCCAAGCACATTATCCTGTTTAAGGTGAAATAGTTTGAATGAAGAGAGCACTTTGAGAAATTTTGGTTTAGCCATGTCTGTAATCGCCGTGGTTCTGTTGGCTGTAAACTTGGTTATAGTCGTGCCATTATACACGGCAACGCAAAATGCTGATGAAGCCTTGGCCGCTAAAATTTTTGGAGGCGACACAAGCGCGGCAACACTCTCGAGGACCTTAGGGGAGGAAGAAGAAGACAGAACACTAACTGTTACTGGTACAGGTGTGGCTAAAGCCAGCCCAGACAGAGTAATCGTAGTCTTGGGTGTGACAACTAGGAGTGACACTGCCGCCGACGCTCAAAAGCTCAACAGCGAGAAGATGAGCAACATCATCGAGGCTTTGAAGAGTGTTGGAGTGGAGGAGGACCAGATGGAGACAACCGACGTAGGGTTGAGCCCTGTATGGCAGTACCCTGAGTATGGAATTCCAATAATCGCCGGCTACGAGAGCCACAACAACTTAAAGTTAACCCTTGAAAGGCTTGATATGGCTGGTACGGTCATCGACGCAGCCGTCTCAGCTGGAGCCAACAGTGTCTCATATGTGAGCTTCACACTCTCAGAAGAAGCCACCGAAAGACTACAACTTGAAGCCCTAGCCCTAGCGGTCAGAGAAGCCAAGAGCAGAGCTGACGTGGTGGCTGAGGGGGCGGGAATAACGCTCTCAGGCCCTGTCTCAATAACCATAGGCGAAGGTTACATTCCATATCCATCACCGATCTACAAACTTGAAGCTGGTATGACCAGCACACCGGTGCTTCCTCCAAGCGAACTCAGCGTGACCGCGACCGTCACCATGGTCTACGAGATCGCTTAAGCCTAAATCTTTCATCCCCTATTTTCTATATGCAAGGTGAGGACTGGACGGCGTGGCAGGAGAAGGAGATAACCGGTTGGAGGCTGAGCTTCGGGGGAGAACCCTCCAAGTCTACTGGTGCCTCCTCAAATCAGGGGGTGGGAGTGTAGGTGTTAGAAGCCTCCAACGGGCATTAGGCTACAAGAGACCTAGCGCCGTCTTCCACCATCTAGAGAAACTCAAGAGTTTAGGTCTAGTTGAGAAGACCACCGACGGCGAGTATGTGGTATCCAGAGAGGTTAAAGTAGGCTTCTTGAAGCTCTTCGTGAAGATTGGGAGATTCAGGTTTCCCAGGTTTCTACTATATGCCGTGTTCACCACCTCACTTCTTGTAGCCTACGTGACACTTTACAATCAGACCTTAACCGCACATAACCTGATAGCCCTCATATTCGGATTTACAACCTCAGCAATCCTCTGGTATGAAACACTAAAAGCCCTTAGAGAGATCCCAGTCTAATAGAGGCAGTATAGCTGGGGAGCATTCTCATGAGCTGAGCTGCTTTCTCGGCGCCTATAAAATTGGGGATACGCCCGTAAATGGGGTTAGGTAGTAGAACTACACCCTTTCCCTCGATGAGCTGCCAGATGTGTGTGTTCTGATCTTCTGTTTATCCTCCACTAAACCACCCAAGGTTCGCCTACTCACCGTGGGCATTAGAATACTCAATCTATAACGTGGTATGGTTCTACACTATACACTTAAGTGTATTAGGCGCCAAATTTGCGGGTCATACCCAAGAGGTTCATAAGTATGGGCATCAAGTCTAAACCGCGGATACGTCCTAACCCTCCCTTTGCGCAGTGCCTCTCAGAATATCCGGTGAGACCATCCTTTACGACCTCCGGCCCCGCGATGGTTACAGGTACCGGGTCTCCCGCGTGGCCTCTCACCGTGATGGGTGTGGCGTGGTCGGCAGTCAAGGCGATATAGGTGTCCCTAAGGTTGACCTCTCTCAGTAAGAACCCAACCATCCCTTCAATCTTCCTGATCATCACCTGCTTCTGCCGTAGGTTGCCATCATGGCTAGCGTTATCGGCACCCTTAACGTGAATTAAGATAAAATCGTAGTCTCGGAGATTCTCCACAGCTACTTTGGCTTTTGCCTTTGCATCTGTGCCGGTCGTTCCATCCGCGCATGGCGGCAGCGGAAGAGCTTTCATGCCCGCTGATATGGCGACCCCTCTGACGAGGGCGCTTGGAACTATGCAGGCAGCCTTGATGCCATATAGCTGTGAGATAGGGGTTATCTGGGGAAGAGTCCCAGCCCCCCGGAGGAGAATGACGTTAGCTGGGTGAAGACCCCTCTGAGCTCTCTCCTCGTTAACTGGGTGGTTCTTCAAAGCTTTATAGATGCTCAGGGAGAGGTCGTTGAGGATTTCAGCAGTTCTACGCGCTTCTGGAGTATCCCTTAAGGGTTCAACTCTCCTAAGTTTGCCACCCTCCTCCTCTGGGTCAGAGTCACTCACTTCAGGCGAGAGACCTTCGCCCCTCAACAACAAGGCGCCCCTATGCTCAACTGTATGCTTACAGATTACCTGGACGCCTGAATAGTTTGAGCAGACAGTCTCCAGAGATTTAGCGAGCCTCGCCGCCTCATCGCCACCAATCCTCCCAGCTCTCCGATCAATCACCACCATATCCTCATTCATGGAGGCGAAGTTGAACCTAAAGGCAACGTCTCCAGGCTTCACATCGAGCCCAGCTCCCACTGCCTCGAAAGCCCCCCGCCCCCTGTAAGTCTTGTACGGGTCATACCCTAACAATGCAAGATGTGCCGTATCGCTCCCTGGCGGAACGCCAGGAGAGATTGTGTCCATTATTCCACTTACGCCCAGCCGGGCCAACCGGTTCATTGCCGGTTTTTTTGTTGCCTCCAATGGGGTTCTCCACCGCAGCTCTTTTAATGGTCTATCAGCCATGCCATCGCAGATAATTAATATCGCCTTCACGCATTACACCTCTAGGCCTCAGGCTGTAATCATTCAGCAAGCGTTTATAACTTCATAACTGTTAAGGGCTATTTTATTCTGTTGCCCTGACGATAAAGCCGCTAGCAACTATGAGAATACAAATTCTAGAAAGTAACTGGCAGGGCAGAACGCCTTACCACCCTCATGCGTTTGAGGAAAAAAGTATCCTCAGCCCAAAACGGTCGCGGCGGCTTCCATTACTACGACTCACTGCTAACATGTTTTACTTTTTAGGAGTTTATGGCTCCGTAATGAGAGCCACCATTTTCATATTCCATCAAGATTGTTATTGAAAAAGGTTAAAGCCTTGCTTCTTAAACTGGAGTGAAGTGCCTAGCTGAGGGTTGATACGCCACATGAGTGAGAATCATAATAAATTATAATTTATACCCGTATAGAGGGCAAATGGTTGGGATGCATATTGGATGCTGGAAGAGAGAGGTGGAAAAGCAACTTCAGTGAGTGGTTCCATGAGATATTGGACGGAGCCTCAATAGCTGATTACAGGTACCCCATCAAAGGCTGCGGCGTCTGGCTCCCCTACGGATTTAAGCTTCGCGAAGGTATCCTCACCATCCTGAGGAGAATCCTAAATGAGACAGGACATGAAGAGGTGCTCTTCCCACTTCTTATTACCGATAAGATGTTGAGGACGGAGTCTGAACATATAGGAAGCTTCGAGAGCCAAACATTTTGGGTTACTCGCGCTGGAGATCGAAAGCTTGACGAAGAGATGGCGCTTCGCCCTACCAGCGAGACTGCAATAGCCCCTATGTTAAAGCTATGGATACGCTCTCATGCAGACCTGCCGAAGAAGTTCTACCAGATAGTCAGCGTCTTCAGGTATGAGACCAGGGCTACCAAACCATTGATGAGGGTGAGAGAGGTTACCACGTTCAAAGAGGCACACACATGCCACCAAAGCTTAGAGGAAGCAGAAGAGCAGGTGAGGATTGCTGTGAGACTTTACAGTCAATTCTTTGATGAACTGGGGCTGCCTTACATTGTTTCACGTAGGCCAGAGTGGGACAAATTCGCAGGGGCCATCTACTCTATCGCCTTTGACACAATATTGCCGGACGGGAGAGTTCTCCAAATTGGGACGGCTCATAACTTGGGACAGAACTTCTCGAAAGCCTTCGACGTATCCTTCGAGACGGAGGGAGGTAAACGAGAATTTGTCTACCAGACAAGTTACGGTGTCTCCGAGCGAGTGGTCGCGGCTGTTATAGCGATTCACGGCGACGACCGTGGCCTAGTTCTACCTCCCAAGATCGCCCCAGTTCAAGTCGTCGTGATACCGATCCCAAAGAAGGGGGGAGGCGGCGGCTTAGTGGAGAAGTGTAAAGAAGTTGGGGAGGTACTCAGGAGGACTGGACTGAGGACTGAGGTTGATCTCAGGGAAAAGTTAACCCCTGGCGCAAAATATTACGAGTGGGAGAGGAAAGGTGTCCCTGTGAGAGTTGAGATAGGGGAAAGAGAGCTCCAAGAGTCCCAGTTAACTGTTGTCAGAAGGGACACTTTGGAGAGGATGAGGGTTAATGAAATAGACGCCTTGGCTTCAATCAGTCATATTCTCTCAGACGTAGGGAGATTTCTGAAGGATAGAGCTGCACTCTGGCTGAGAGACCACCTCTCAATCGCCGAAGACTTGGAAGAGACTAAGAGGCTGATTGAGGAGAGAGGCGGAATTGTCGAGTTAGGCTGGTGTGGCAGCACAAGTTGTGGCTTGGCGGTTGAGGAGAAGGTGGACGCGAAGGTTTTGGGTACTGCCCTCAACAAAGCCTCTGGAAAGCGAGCATGGCGGTGTGTTGTGTGCGGCCAGGTTGCTAACAGTTCGCTGAGGGTAGCTCGAACGTATTAGGTAAAAGCTATATTACTAGATGTAGCTAAGGTGTAACAGACTCCGAAGCCAAGCTTGGTGAGTAATCTTTGGGTAAGAAGAGGAAGAGCAGGGGTAGAGCCAAAGGCGGGAAAGGTAGGAGTGAGCCGGTCCAATGCTCCAGTTGCGGCTCTCTAGTTCCTAGGGATAAAGCCAAGAAAGTGACCAAATGGGTCACCTTTGTGGATCAAGCTCTAGCTAAGGAACTCAGATCTCAAGGAGCCTTCATCCCCAGAGAGAGTGTAACGAAATATTACTGCGTGTCCTGTGCTGTTCACCGCGGTGTAGTCAAAGTTAGGGCGAGAGACTTGAGAAGAACTACCCGAACTATCTAGCTGAAGTTTGAAACTAATGCCCCACTTCTAGATTGCAGGCTACCTCTCCGCCTTGGACACCCCTGCCTTCAGTTTTCTATAAGTATGGATTCCTCTCTGTATGACAGTTAAGTTAGCTACTATAGCGATGAGGAACAAACCGAGTTCAGGCCGAAGTATGACACTGGTGACTATTATTATAGCAACCCGCTCAGCCCTTTCCGCGATTCCCACCCCCTCCAGCTTAGTTCCTAGACTCTCAGCCTTCGCCCTAGAGTAGCTTACAAGCAGCGAGCCCACTAGAGCGAGAAACCCCCAGACGAGAACATCGACGCCGAGGATTACAACGTGCGCAGCTCCGAGGGTTATCCCCATTATCACCACAGAATCTGAATATCTGTCCAAAACTGAATCTAAGTAGCTCCCAAATGAGGTAACTCTATTGCTCAGCCTAGCCATAGTCCCGTCCACCGCATCGCAGAGACCAGATAATGAGAGTAAAGTAGCTCCAGAGTAGTAAGCCCAGATCGTCGTAGAGGTTGCGATGTAGTATAGGTATGCAGCTGCGAAGGATAAGATAAGACCTACAGCAGTTACGATGTTTGGAGAGACCCCCAACCTTAGCAAGCCGACTGCAAGCCAGTCTACCTTACTTTTGAGCTTTGCTTGAACCTTAAGCTTAGAGGACAAGGAAACTCTTTCCACACCTGAAGTTGAGACGACCTATTTTAGCCGAATTGAGAGTTAAATATATTACCAAGCTGGGCTGAATGAAAGCCTAAAGCATAGCGTGGCTCAGGCTTATGGTGTTCAGTTTAAAGACTTAGAGTGAGGCTGCGGATATTGGGTAGGATAAGCTCCGGGATAAACTGTAGTGTTGAGGGCTGCAGCGAACCGGCTGTTAGATCACTCTCAACCGAGAAAGCCAAAGCTGCTGGATTCAAGATTGCAGGCGACAAGAGAGCATACCTTTGTAGAGAACATTACAAGGCTCTGAAGAAGCTGACTAAAAAAGAGAGGTCCATTGAGAGGTGGAGGTATAAGTCGTAGGCGGACCCCCGCATGTTTGAGGTGTAGCTATGAAGATTCTATTAATCCACGCAGACCACTTCGAGTATGAGGTTAAGAGTAAGGCGTTAAAAGAGCCCGAAGAAGTCACCGCAGAGAGACGGAAGGGATCTACCGAAGAGGCACTAGTAGTCTTCTGCGCCGTTGAAAAGACCGATGGGGATGACCCCATACAAGTAGCAAAGGATGCCGCCAACTCCGTTGATGAGGTTGCACGCTCAGTGAAGGTTTCCAATGTTGTGGTATACCCTTACGCTCATCTATCTACTGAGTTAGGGTCGCCGGAGGTTGCCATGCCACTCTTAAAGCAACTTGCAGAAGAGTTGGAGAGGAGAGGTTACAGTGTTACCCGTGCACCCTTCGGCTGGTATAAGAGTTTCACGATAAGCTGTAAGGGCCATCCCCTCTCCGAACTCTCAAGGACTATTGCTCCGATGAAGAGGGAGAGTGTAGCTTCTACGCCGGCCCCCTCAGCCACGATTTATAAGGTGCTCACACAGCGTATGGAGCTGTATGACCCTGCGGAGTATCCTTTCAAGGCTGGAGAGGAGGCTTTCAGATCCCTCGTCGAGAAGGAAGCTTTGAAGAGAGAGATGGTGGGTGGTAGGGAGCCGAGATATATTAGGTATTGCAAGAAGTTCGGTTTAGAGTGGGAGCCATACTCGGACTTAGGGCACATGCGGTATGGCCCCGAGGCCACTCTCATCCTCGATTTAATAAGCGAATACTCCCTTGGGTTAGTGAACTCTTTGGGCGTACCGGTATTCCAAGTTAGGGGAACTAACCTCTTTAACTTGGCAGTTCCAGCTGTCAAGGAGCATGCCGACCTCTTCGGTGATCGCCTATACCAGTTGAAGGTTGAAGACAGAAGCTTCGTCCTACGTTACGCAGCTTGCCATCAACAGTTCGCCATGGTAAAGGACTGGATAATCAGTTACCGCGACCTACCTTTCGCAGCCTATGAAGTGGCTGACAGCTATAGGCTCGAACAGGAGGGAGAACTCCTCCTCTGTTTCAGAGTTAGGAAACTTCACATGCCCGACCTACACATCTTTTGCCGTGACTTAGAAGAGGCCCACAATTATGCGTTAATTGTTCATAAGAAGATATACGAAGAGATTAGGAAGCTTGGGCGGGATTATGTCTCAGTTTATAATACGACTGAGACCTACTTCCAGCAACACCGCGACTTGTTCCAGCAGCTCCTCGAGGTTGAGGCAAAACCTGTACTACTAAACTTCGTCCCTGAACGTTACTACTGGGTGATAAACATAGAATATAACATCATCGACGAACTAGGCCGTCCACGCGAGATTGGCACCTTCCAAATCGACGTTGGAAACTCGAAGCGATTCGGGATAACCTATACCGATGAGAATGGAGCCACACGGTACCCAATAATCATCCATACAGCGCTAATCGGAACTTTGGAGCGCTACCTTTTCGCCATCTTTGACTGCATTGCTCAGAAAGAGAAAGACGGCAAGCCGACGATGCTGCCAGTCTGGCTTTCACCAACCCAAGTTAGAGTCATACCGGTTTCAAGAGATTACCTCAACCTCGCTGAGGAGACCCTTAAGAGGCTGGAGGTTGAGAGAGTAAGAGCGGACATCGACGACACCAGCGAAACTCTCTCCAAAAAGATAAGGAAAGCCGAGACAAATTGGGTGCCATACACAGTAGTCTTAGGCGAGAAGGAGGCAGCCTCAGGCATCTTGGATGTGAGGGTAAGGGAAACGGGAGAGCGGAGACAGATGACGCTGGAAGAGGTAGTTGCAGAAGTGAGACGAACGACCTCAGGTTATCCTTGGAAGCCCATAGCCGTGCCTTCTCACCTGAGTAGACGACCCATATACCAGAGCGGCAACTGAAGAATTCAACACCAAGCCGCTGAATACTATTCGCCCAGCCTTGCAGGAACTATCTGGTAAAAGTTTTTAACCAGTAACGACCGCTACATGCCCCTAGCACGCAATTTTGTATATCACCTCGGGATGACTCTAGCGGCATGTTTAGAATATCTAAACTTGCCGAGGCTGGAATCGCTCATAGTGAACTATCTCTTTTAGGCTACGCCTGTCAGTGGGGTGAGGACTCCTCGCAGGGTAGCCTATCGGTATGATAGCTACAGGCCTATAACGGTCAGGTATAGTCAAAATCTTCTTCGTAAGATTCTCATCAAATGCTCCAACCCAGCAGGCTCCGAGGCCCAAACCGTAAGCCGCCAGTAGAAGGTTCTGCGTAGCAGCGGCTGTATCTTGTATGCAGTAGAGAGTTTTTCCTCTCTGACCGTAAGCCCAGCTCGCTCTCTCGAGATCGGCGCAGACCACGACTACCACTGGGGCTTCACTGATGAATGATTGACCCAAGGCCGCCGTGGCTAAGCTATCCTTATAACGGTTGTCTCTAACCACGATGAATTCCCATGGCTGTACATTTCCAGCGGAGGGAGCCATCCTTGCCGCGTCTATGAGCTTCAACACCATATCGTCTGGCACATCCTTGGCGGTAAAGGCTCTGATGCTCCGCCTACCTTGAATAGCCTCAAAAAGATCCATACTTACTCCCGCCCTCGTCCCTTACATCGATGTTTAAAGCTATGAAATAATAAAAATATTCTATGGGCGACTTTGACATTGAAGAGGAGCTAGTCCATATTATAGATAGGAAGAGAGAGGAACTTCTCAAACTTTGCTGCAATCTTGTTAAGGCAAGGAGCGAGAACCCACCAGGAGACGTCTCCGAGGCCGCGTCTGTAGCTGAGGAATATCTTAGGAATGAGGGCCTCAAAGTTGAGGTTTATGAACCGGAGAAGGGCCGCTTGAACTTACTTGCTACGGTGGGTGAAGGGAAACGGACACTAATCCTAAACGGCCATATCGACGTAGTCCCGACCGGGGATGCTGCTGAGTGGAGCTTCCCGCCGCTGCTCGGCGAGATAAGAGAGGGCAGGATACTGGGTCGCGGCACCTCGGATATGAAGTCAGGGGTAGCTAGCATCGTAGGAGCAGTAAGCGCTCTCTCCAAGTTCGAGGACGAAATGCCCGGTCGAGTGCTTGTAACACTGGTCTGCGACGAGGAGACCGGTGGCGTGAAGGGTACAAGATGGCTAGCCGACGAGGATTTGTTGAAGGGTGACGCCTGTCTGATAGCCGAGTGCACTGGACGTGAGAAAACTGGTTACGCCATTGAAGCTGGGGAGCGGGGTATTCTATGGATTCACCTGAAGGCTCGAGGCAAGCCTGCCCATGGAAGTACGCCCATGCTCGGCAAGAATGCTATTCTAATGATGATGGAGGCACTCTCAAGGCTGCGAGGAATAGATGAATTAAAGGTAGTTATGCCATCAGAGGCTGAAGAGCTTGTCATAGCAGGATGTAAATTTTTTGCTAAGGGGGTGGGAGATTGCCGGAATGGCGTTGTAGGCTTAGAGAGACTACTCGATCACTACTCTATGAACGTTGGAACCATCCGGGGAGGCACGAAGACTAACGTGGTTCCTGAGAGTTGCGAAGCGGATCTCGACATTCGAATCCCCCTAGGAGGATCACGAGATCAAGTGGAGCGCTACCTGGCCAGTTGCCTCCCTGAAGACTTTGAGTATGAGGTGAAGAACTTCGCTCCACCCTCTTACACACCCTCCAAAAGTGAACTCGTTGAAATTGTAAAGGGCGTAGCAGAAACCTTCCTAGGCTACCCTCCACCGGCGATAATTATCCCCGCATGTAGTGACGCTCATATCATCAGAGAGAAGTTAGGCATACCTGTCCTATCGTTCGGCCCAGGATACTCGGATCTAGCCCATGTCCGGGACGAGTATGTAAAGGCTGAAGATGTAGTCAACTTTGCCAAGATTTATGCGGTGATAGCTGCCAGATGGATGCAGAGGCTCTGCAAGTAGCTAGCCTCTAGCGAACTATAGGGATCTTCAGACCGCAATTCCAGCAGGCTCCGTTTGTCAACATATTCCGTAGCAACTGTATCCCCCTCCTCTCGATGAGCAACACATCACATCTTGGGCAGTAGGTGTTCTCATATCTATGGCCTGCTACGTTCCCTACATATACGTAATTGAGGCCTATTTCCCTGGCTAGTTTACAGGCTCTCTCGACGGTTTCGATTGGCGTGGGCATGTTATTAAACTTGTAGCTGGGCCAGTAGCGTGTGAAGTGGAGGGGGGTATCCCGGCCCAGACGCTCTAGAACATTCCAAGCCACTCCCTTTATTGATGCTTCAGAGTCGTTTACGCCGGGGATGAGGAGTGCAACTATCTCCACATGGACTTCCATCTTCTTAGCCTCCTCAGCCCGGCTCCAGACCTTATCCACCTCAGCCCCGCAATACCTCCGAACGGTTTGGGTATCCCCCTTCACATCAATTTTGATTGCATCCATCCCAGCCTCGAGCATCTTCAGAGCCTCTGAGGTCATATAGCCGTTGGAAACATAGTTTGTGTAAAGACCCTTCTCTCTCGCCAACTTGAACAGGTCTAAACTATACTCAAATAGGAGGGTGGGCTCGTTGAAAGAGATAGATATCCCTCTACAGTGGCACTTCAATGTGAGCTCAATCAGCCTCTCGGGAGGAATGTAGTTCGCCTTCGCGGGGTTAGCCTCAAATTTTGAGATCTCCCAGTTTTGACACCAAGGGCACGTAAAGTTGCACCCCCAAGTACCAACAGTCAAGGCTGTAGTACCTGGGTAGAAGTGGAAGAATGGCTTCTTCTCGATGGGGTTAGCTGAGATGCTGGATATGTCACCATAGACTAGGGTGTATAGTCTACCTCCAATATTGCCTCTAGCTTTACAGAACCCTAGAGAACCGTCTGGAATCTTACACCTCCTTTCACAAAGGTTACAGACCACTCTACCATTAGAGGGGGTGAAAAGGAGAGCTTCTCTAACGGTTGGAAAGCTTAGAAGTTCCTCCTTGAGCTTTAAGGGCAACCTAGTTCAAATGGTTATTCAGCAGACCAAGTTTTAACTTCTCTGTTCACGCCTTGAACGAACGCGTTAATATTTAACTTACAGCGAGGTTAACTGCTTGAAAAAATTTAAACATGTGCCGATGGAGTTTTTATAAACTTTAGATGCATGCTTCTAGAATGAGGTTGAGGGGTTTATGTGGGTATATCGGTTCGAGGAAGGAAGCGCTAAGCTAGTCTCGCTACTAGGGGGGAAAGGGGCAGGTATAGCCGAGATGACTAGGCTAGGTCTCCCAGTTCCACCAGGGATGACTGTCACCACGGAGGCTTGCAGAGCCTACTTCGCATCTGGGAACCGCCTCCCAGAAGGTCTCGAGGATGAAATCTCACAGGCTCTGAGGTGGCTGGAAGAGAAGACTGGCAAAAAGTTTGGAGACCCCTTTAACCCACTCCTAGTATCCGTTAGATCTGGGGCGCCCGTCTCTATGCCAGGGATGATGGACACGGTTCTAAATTTAGGTTTAAACGATGTAACGGTGGAGGGGCTGGCTAAGAGGACGGGCGATGAACGCTTCGCTTATGATTGTTATAGGCGCTTCATCCAGATGTTTGGAAGCATTGTATTGCATATCCCCCGCAGTAAGTTCGATGATGTTCTCAACTCTCTTAAAGAAAAATGCAAAGTCAAACTCGACACAGAACTTGACGCTGAGTCACTAAAGACTCTGGTGAACCGCTATAAAGAGATCTTCAGGCAGGAGACTGGCAGAGACCTCCCCCAAGACCCTAAGGAGCAACTCCTAATGGCCGTTAAGGCTGTCTTCAAGTCGTGGAACGGTAAGAGGGCTGTAGAATACAGACGCTTCTACAAGATTCCCTCCGACCTAGGAACTGCCGTGAACATACAAGCCATGGTTTTCGGTAACATCGGGCCTAACTCAGGCACTGGGGTAGCCTTCACACGAAATCCATCAACAGGAGAGGCGAAGATTTATGGAGAATATCTCATGAACGCCCAGGGGGAGGAGGTGGTCGCAGGCATCCGAACTCCCAAACACATAGACGAATTAAGGCTGGAAGCCCCGCAACTTTACGAACAACTTGAGAAAGTCTGTCATACGCTTGAGCGTCACTATAGGGATATGCAGGATATAGAGTTCACTATCGAAGAGGGTAAACTCTACATGCTCCAGACACGGACTGGGAAACGCACCGCCCAAGCGGCAGTCAAGATAGCGATAGACATGGCCGATGAAGGACTAATCACCAAAGAGGAGGCACTTCTGAGGGTTCAACCCAGCCACCTGGAGCAGTTGCTCCACCGCCATATAGACCCCAACGCCAAAGTGAACGTTATAGCGAAAGGGCTGCCTGCATCACCAGGTGCAGCCTCCGGTATGGTCATCTTCGACGTCGATGAAGCCGCTAGGCGTGGTGCAGCCGGGGAGAAGGTTATCCTCGTAAGACCTGAGACTACACCGGAAGACATACATGGGATGGTCCAAGCTCAAGGGGTCCTCACCAGTCGGGGAGGGATGACCTGCCACGCAGCTGTAGTTGCGCGAGGGATGGGGAAACCTGCTGTGGTCGGCTGCGAGGAACTCAATGTTGACGTTGAGGCTGAGTTCTTCAAGACGAGAAACATTATCATCAAAAAGGGCGATGTCATCACCTTGGATGGCTCCACCGGCTCTGTGATACTTGGAGAAGTGCCGATGATAGATCCAGAAGTCAGGCCTGAGTTGAAGAGACTACTAGAGTTGGCTGATGAAATTAGAACCTTAGGCGTTCGGGCCAACGCTGACACGCCAGAAAATGCAGCAAGGGCGAGAACCTTCGGCGCTGAGGGAATCGGCCTCTGCCGCACTGAACGCATGTTCAACGCCAAAGATAGGCTACCGATAGTTCAGGAGATGATTTTAGCTGACACTGAAGAAGAGAGACGAGCGGCGCTGGAAAAGCTCCGCCCAATGCAGAAAAAGGACTTTAAAGAGATCTTTAGAGTATGCCACGATCAGCCTGTAACTATAAGGCTTCTAGATCTTCCACTTCACGAGTTTCTCCCAAGGCTTGAGGATCTACTAGTAGAAGTGACTACCCTCAAATGTAAGGGTGAAGAGGGAAAGGAACTTGAGACTAAAGAACGGATTCTGAAGCGCGCCCTCGCATTGAATGAACGGAACCCCATGCTGGGTCATCGGGGCTGTAGGTTAAGTATCCGCTACCCAGAGATCTATGAGATGCAGATCCAAGCTATATTTGAGGCTGCAATAGAACTCTTGAAGGAGGAGGGAGTCAAAGTTGAGCTTGAGATTATGCTCCCGCTGGTTGGGGAGGTGAATGAGTTCATCTTTCATCGAAACCGAATTGTTGAGGTGGCGAACAGGCTTATGGAGGCGGCAGGCGTGAAGATCCCATACCTCATAGGCACGATGATCGAGATTCCACGGGCAGCTTTAACTGCAGACGAAATAGCGAAGCACGCGGAGTTCTTCTCATTCGGCACGAATGACCTTACGCAAACGACATTCGGCTACAGTCGTGACGACGCTGAAGCAAAGTTCCTCCACGACTACTTGGAGAAGAAGATCTTAACGGTAAATCCTTTCGAGGTCTTGGATCGCGCTGGGGTTGGGGAGCTTGTGAGGATTGCTACAGAGAAAGGTAGGAGCGTAAGGAAGAACCTCAAGGTAGGAGTCTGTGGAGAGCATGGCGGCGAACCGAGCTCGATAGAATTCTTCCACAAGATTAAGCTAGACTATGTAAGCTGCTCACCCTTCAGAGTACCGGTAGCGAGACTTGCCGCCGCTCAAGCCAAGATCAGAGAGAAGATTGAGGTCGCCCCTAGGGATACAACCATATAGCGTCATTTACGGCCATGTAACTCTCGTAGGTGTGAGATACACGGAATTAAGACGAATGGGATTGTTTGAGTTGGAGACTTTAAGGATTATCGAAAAAGTCGCTAGCAATATGGCGCCTGGGCCTAGCTTGACTTTCATGGAAGCTCACGTTTTCAAAGCCTTGGAACTCATGGCTGATCGAGGATTTATCGGCCGCTCTAAACTATCTAGTGAGTTGGGCATCGGAGAAGGTGCTGTTAGAACGCTTATAAAGCATCTCAGGAAGTGGCGGCTTGTTGAGGTCTCAAGGGCGGGGTGCCACTTAACCGGTCATGGTAAACGTATGTTCGCCCCACTTAAGGATATGATCCTAGGCGAAGTTGAGATCCCAAAGAACCCTGTAACAGTGGGCAACTATAACAGAGCTGTTCAAGTCGGAAACGCCTCTGACGGTTTGAGATACGGCCTTGAACAAAGAGATGCCGCCGTTAAGGCTGGAGCGCTTGGAGCTACGACTCTCATCTTCTCTAAGGGGAGATTTATCATGCCCCCGACCGATGAGGACTGTTTTAAGGATTCACCCGAGATCGGCAATCTCTTAAGAGTGGAACTCAAGCCTAGGGAAGGAGACGTCATTATTATTGGAAGCTCTAACGACGCAAAGTCGGCGGAATTGGGGGCAAAGGCCGCCCTCTTAGCGACCATCAAGATGATGAGACGCTGAGTTTTTATTATTTTGTTGTTTAACTATTAACCCAATAATGAAGCCACAGTTAGAGTTAAATATTGTCAAGACATAGGCGTCGCCGGCGGCAGATCGGCGAACATATTAAAATTTTTAAATATGTCTTTCTGGCATACTATACCCTACACTAAAAGGCGTATTTGCTGGATAGTTAGTGAGGTAGACAATTTGAAAGAGGGCAATAGTAGATTACCGCTGCTCAGCAGATTCCTCACAGTCTGGGTGTTTTTAGCATTGATTGCTGGTGTTGGATTCGGTTACGTCTTTCCGGAAATCTCGAGCATTATCAGTTCCATGAGTGTAGGAACTACTTCTATCCCCATTGCGATAGGATTAATATGGATGATGTACCCTCCATTAGCGAAGGTTAGATATGAGGAGTTGAAAAAAATAATAAGTGCCAAGGGCTCCAAAGTTATGCTTGCCAATTCGCTAACCATGAATTGGGTAATAGGGCCCCTTTTAATGTTCATGCTAGCTTGGCTTTTCCTCGCTAACTATCCGGCATTTAGAAATGGAGTAATTTTGGTTGGTTTAGCGAGATGTATCGCAATGGTGATAGTTTGGAATAATCTAGCAAGAGGTGACAACGAGTGGGCTGCCATACTTGTGGCGTTAAACTCAATCTTCCAGGTAATGCTCTACTCAGTTTTAGCCTATCTATACATAACTGTTCTAAGTTCATGGATTGCTGGGGAAGCCGCTGTTGTTAGTATCTCTCTATTGGAAATAGCCAAGTCTGTGGCCATCTATTTAGGAATTCCTTTCTTTGGGGGGATGCTGACTAGGTTCTACTTCCTAAGGGTTAAGGGAAAATCTTGGTATGAGAGTGTCCTGATACCAAAGTTGAGTCCTACCTCACTATTTGCGCTCCTGTTCACCATAGTGGTCATGTTCTCCCTCAAAGGCGAATACATAGTAAGACTACCTTTTGATGTAGCCATGGTAGCGGCTCCCCTAATATCCTATTTTACCATAATGTTCTTTGTCTCATTCGCTACAGGGTATTACTCCAAGCTAGACTATAGAAAGACAGCCACCCTCGCCTTCACTGCAGCAAGCAACAACTTTGAGTTAGCTATAGCGGTCGCTGTAGCTGTATTTGGCTTGGCTTCCAAAGAAGCGTTCGCTACAGTAATAGGGCCGCTCATAGAAGTACCTGTTATGATAAGCCTCGTAAATGTGTCATTAAAATTGAGGGATCACTTATTCAAAAGGCAAGAGATGCTGACCTCTATTGAATGAGACAAGTCTATAAGACCAAAACTGACAATTAAATAACGAGGTCTATGGATTATCAGCTTGAGTCCTCTGCTAAAGAGAGGCTTGAGAGGTTAATCTCGTCCTCGCTCTGCTCGGCGAAGGATGCTTCAAAACACATAGCCGAGCTTAGGGAACTTGCAAGAGAAAAAGACGAAGGACTAGTTGAACAGCAGAGTCGATTGTTTAAGGCGCTCTCTGACCCACTTAGACTGAAAATCCTCAGACTACTCACCCGTAGGAGGATGTGCGTATGTGAGGTCATGGCGGCATTCGGTTTGACACAGCCGACAGCCTCACACCACCTCGGGATTCTTGAAAGGGCTGGGCTAATTAAGTCCGAGCGTGAGGGTAAATGGGTTTTCTTTAAACTCGAAAACAAGAAGACGTTCGAGGCAATCGAAGACCTCTACTCTAGAATCTGCCCTAAAAAAGATTATGATTCACATTCAAATTAAGTGAATCTGACTTTTCACAGTTTAGGTACATACACGCTAGGCTTCGGCGCCACTACACTAGATGGATTGGGTGAAGGTGCTTCCGCCTAGCAAAGGGCTTTATTAAAACGACACCGGCAACAAAGCCGCCTACATGGGCCCAATAGGCGATACCTGTCTCAACGGCTGATAACGCTAGCAAGAATTGGTAGATGAACCAAAACCCTATCAGCCAGTAGGCGGGAACGAGGATGGGTCTAATGATGAAGCCTAAAATTATGATGGTTCTTATTCTGACTTTGGGGAAGAGAACTACGTATGCACCTAGGATGCCTGAGATGGCCCCTGAGGCGCCTACTGTAGGGATGGCTGAGCCCCAAGCTGTGAGCATATGCATAAGAGAGGCAACCACTCCGCAGAGGAGGTAGAAAACCAGGTAAACCACTGAACCGCACATGTCTTCAACATTGTCACCGAAGATGTAGAGGTAAAGCATATTCCCTAAGAGGTGTAAAAGCCCCCCATGAAGGAACATCGAGGTTAAGAGGGTATAATAGTCGCCTTCAATAAGCACCCTCAAAGGTACGAAGCCGAAGGTCGTAGTCACGTAAATAAAACGTTCGACGCCGCCCATCACCTCCCATACGAATATAACTATGTTGATGGTTAGCAGACTCCATGTCGCATACGGCGTGATGTGAGTTGGATTCTCGTCTTTTAAAGGCAGCATATATCTCACTTTGAGTGGGGAAACTCTGAGGGCAGGGTAAATTTCATAACGTTTCTGGCGCCACACCCACGTAACCTGTCAATATTCGAACAACTGTCCATGAGGTAGTAAATCACGCTGCAAATCACACAGTATTTAAGATCGATTTCTAACATAGCCAAGTGTCCAGTTCAGCACCCTGTTTCAACTAATAGCTTGTCGAGCGCGGATAGAACCTCTCTTCTCAGCTCACCTATCACGTTCTCTTTCTCCCTGAAGGGCTTAAGGGCAGTGAAAAGTGGGGCGCCAATTTTTACGAGCTCTGTAAGACCTGTGATCGCGATTCTACCGCTGGCCAGGGCGATAAATGGATTAAACTTTCCAGCTAATGCATCCTTTAGGAGTAGAGGATCATAGGAGACCCCTGGTATGTCTAACTTCTTCACTTCATCCTTTGATGCCAAGTGGAACTTAAGTAACTCCGGCAGTTCAGTTACCTCTATTATTATCGGGTTCTGCCCCTTCGCATTTATCCACATCCTCACCCCAGACAGTAACTTACATTGCCTCTCGAGTGCGGCTCTCAGCTCAGGGTCACCATTGCTCCACATCAAGGCTGGTCTAATCAGTGCCTCTATAAGACCAATGAACTTGGCCTCATCTATTTCTCTAGATATCAGCTTGTCTAAGAACTTCTCGATCCTAGGTATAAATTCTGGAGGTATGAACTTCCCTGAAGGTGAGGACACACCAAATTACCTCTGCCCTAAGCCCCTAAGTAGCAAGTTATTGCTCGATTGGAGGTTATATGGTTTATGTACTCCTTTTGGCGGCTGATTTAAATCAGACCTCACAGCTAATCAACTTCGATCCCTGATTATTTTAGGTGGTGATTATTGGGGGCAGTCAAGATCGCGCAGATCCGGAAGAGAGACGGCAGAGTCGTTACCTTCGAGAGGGATAAGATCACTGAAGCCATCTATAAGGCCTCAGTAGCAGCAGGCCAGCCGGATAGGAGGCTCGCGGAGGAGATAGCCCATCAAGTTGTGGCGGCGGCTGAGGCACATTTCGGTGAATCACAGATTCCAACTGTTGAGGATATTCAGGATCTCGTAGAGAGGACTTTAATCAGGAGCGGCCACACGGAGATCGCGAAGCTCTACATCCTTTATCGACAGAGGAGGGCAGAGTTACGGGAAGCAAAAAAGCTCCTAGGCATCACTGACGACTTGAAGCTGACCTTAAACGCTGTTAGGGTACTCACTAAGAGATACCTCAGGAGAGACTGCAAAGGCAACATAATCGAGACGCCAAAGCAGATGTTCGAAAGAGTAGCTAAGGTGGTGGCGTCGGTAGACGCCTTATATCGTGGAAAGCAGGCTGTGGAGGAAACGGAGAAGAGCTTCTATAGAGTTATGACAGACCTCGAGTTTCTTCCAAACTCACCTACTTTGATGAATGCAGGGACCGAGATCGGCCAACTCTCCGCATGTTTCGTGCTTCCAGTGGAGGACTCAATGGAGGGAATTTTTGAGTCCGTGAAGAATATGGCTATCATCCACAAAACGGGGGGTGGCACAGGTTTCTCATTCTCGCGTCTCAGACCCGCAGGGGACATCGTGGGTACAACTAAGGGTATAGCTTCGGGCCCAACTTCATTCATGAAGATATACGATGTCGCCACTGAGGTTATAAAACAGGGTGGGCGAAGGAGAGGGGCTAACATGGGGATATTGAGAGTGGACCACCCTGACATCCGCGAGTTTATAGCCCTGAAGGAGAGACCAGGCGTTATGACAAACTTCAACCTCTCAGTGGCTGTGACGGATGAATTTATGAGGGCAGTAGAGTTAGGTGAATCCTACGGTCTGATCAATCCTCGGACTGGAGAAGAAGTTGGGCGGCTTAACGCCAGAGAGGTCTTCGACGAGATAGCCTTCTGGGCGTGGAGGACAGGCGACCCAGGGTTGCTTTTCATAGACGAGATAAACCGACACAACCCTACACCTCAAGTTGGAGTTATAGAGGGAACGAATCCTTGTGGGGAGCAGCCTCTTCTCCCTTATGAGAGTTGTAATTTGGGTTCGGTCAACCTTTCTAG